>VGRE01000001.1 GCA_016875435.1 Deltaproteobacteria bacterium
GCCGTTTCCGTGATCGTCCCCGGGCAAGCCGCGTGGCCGCGCCCGCTCGTGGGCCTGCCGGGGGCGCCGCTCTCGCTGTACGCGCAGGGGAACCTCGAGCGCCTGCACGCGCCGATGGTGGCGCTCGTTGGGGCCCGGTCGTGCACCGGCGACGGCCGGGGGATGGCGCGGCGCCTGTCGGCGGCCGTGGCCGAGGCCGGGGGCGTGGTGGTGAGCGGTCTCGCGGCGGGTATCGATGCCGAGGCCCACCTCGCGGCGCGCGGGCGCACGGTGGCTGTGCTGGGGCAGGGGCTGGGCGCGCCGATGGCGCGGTGGCAGCGCGACTTGCGGTCGCAGGTGCTCGACGCCGGTGGGCTGGTGCTCAGCGAGTACGAGGGGGACACCGCTGCCTCCGCGTGGACCTTCCCTCGGCGCAATCGCATCATCGCCGGCCTGGCGCGGGCGGTGGTGGTGGTCGAGGCGGCGCGCCGGAGCGGGTCGAAGAACACCGCCGCCCACGCGCTCGCCTATGGGCGCGAGGTGTACGCGGTGCCGTGGTCGCCGGGCATCCCCACGGCGGAGGGCTGTCTCGATCTCATCGAGCAGGGTGCGGGCGTGGTGCGGGGCTCCGACACTGTCGCGGGGCTGGTGGGGAGCCCGCCGGGATAGGCACCGCCGATGGCCCGCGCAACCTACGAGCATGTCGAGATCGAGCCCGCCGCGAGCGACTTTGTCGAGCTGCTGCGCGAGCTGGGGCACCTCGACGACGCGGGCATCGAGGTGCTCACGAGCGACTTGATGCGCGCGGGGAGCAGCGGCAAGCCGGTCACGCTGGCTGACGTGCGAAGGCAGGCGGCGCTCCAGCTCTTCGATCTGCGCGAGCAGATGCGGCCCGACCAGCGCGAACTGCTCGACGCCGAGTGGGGCCGCCTTTTCGCCTAGGCTTGGCGACTAGAGCAGCTCGGCCACGCGCTGGATGCCCCGGATGGCGCCAGTGCTACCACGGGCCGCGAGGCCGGCGATGGCGAGTCGCGCGGCCTCGGCGATGTCGCTGGCCACCACGGCGTAGGTGACGACCTCGCCAGCCTTGCCGTCGGCAGTGACGGTGAAGGCGCTCGGCTTGCCGCCGGCGGTCACCCGTGCTGCAGCGGCGGGTGCCGACGCGGCATGCGCGCGGGCCGCCTTGGTCTCGACTCTGGCCGGGGCAGCGGGTGCGACCGGCGCGGCCTTCGCGGGCGCGTTGGGCTTGCTGGGGTTGATACCGCGGCGGGAACGGTAGGCACGCACATTCTCGGTGGTGACACCGGCCCGGGTGGCGATCTCGGCGTCGGGCAGCTTGCCGAGGAGGTGAACATAGGGATCGAGCTTGGACTTGCGACCGTGGAAGGCCTTGGCTGCCGGGGCGGCCGGCGCAGCGGCGACCTTGGGCGCCGCCACGGGGGTCGGCTTGACGTCGGCGGCTGCAGGCTTGGAGGCCGGTGCCTTCTGCGGTGCGGCCCGCGCGGGTGTCGGCTTGGCGGGCCCGGCCTTTGCGGCCGCGGGCTTGGACGCCGGTGCCTTCGTGGACGCGGACTTGGAACCAGCGGACTTCGCGGCACTCGCCGCCTTGGCAGGCGCGGCGCCGGGCTGGAACTTGTAGCCCTCGTAGGATTTGATGCCCATCCGCTTCCGGAAGCTAACGACCGCCGTGCGCGAGACGCCCGCCTGCGCTGCGATCTCGTGGTCGGGGATTTTCCCGAGCTTGTCCTTGAACGGGGCGAGTTTCTGGTCGACGGGCGGACGCGGCATTCAATCTCCACTGGGTGGGGCGGCGCGCATAACTCGTGTCACCCGGTAGACAAGGTACACGGGTCGCTAGTCGCCCTGCTCCCCCGAACAGACGGCGAGCAGCGAGGTTCCCACCTCTGCCAGCAATCGAGGCTCGCGCATGTCGAAGCGATGCAGCGGGATGTCCCACGCCGCGCCGATGCCGACGACCACGAGGTCAGCACCTTTGGACGCCGCTTTGAGTGCGTCGATGCGGCCACCGTCACTCCGGCCGTCGATGACCACCAGCTCCACTCCAGGCCGGGAGGCGATGCGGTCGGCCACTCGCTTGGCGGCCTCGTCGTTGTCGCCCCCGAGTCCCAGCACCACTCGGCGCGCGCCGCGGAAGCCCGCGTCATGGAACACCAAGACATCGCAGGGCGCCGCGTGTGCCACTCCGGCCACCGGCCCGCCGAGCTGGGCCCCCCCCCAGAGCGGGCGATGCAGGCCGAGCAGGATCGCGTCCGCCCTGTTCAACCGGGAAAAGTTCTGGATCGCATCGACCACGTCGCCGGCCTGCGCGGTGACAGGCTCAAAGGTGGATCCTGCCCCTTGCGCAACCCCGGCGAGGATCTCGGCCGGGCCTTCGGCCTCGGTGGGCTCGTTGGGGAAGAGGCCAGGTTGCTCGCCCATGCTTACCAGCCGCAGCGCCCAGCCCCGGGCGGGCGGCGGGCCACAGATCGCGCCGGCCAGCCTGCCCAGCGCCGCCGCGTTGTCTGGGTGGGCCACGCAGGCCACGAGACCGTATGTCGAGGCGGCCGTCGCCCGGGTCGTCTCGGCCAGCACGCGAGCGCGGGGGTAGAGCCAGGCCACGAGCGGCGCGGTGGCGAGCGTGTTGACGATCGCCATCACCACGAACATCGCGAAGAGCGTGGGTGTCAGCAAGCCGAGGTCGAGTCCGATGGTGAGGATGATGAGCTCCATCAATCCCCTCGTGTTCGCCAGCACGCCGAGGGTCACGCCGTCACGGAAACCAAGGCCAGCCCGCAGCGCAGGCACCAGCGCGCCGAGCCACATCGCCCCCGTCGAGATGGCGATGATCGCGAGCGTCCAGCTCCCCTTGCCTGCCGACATCGACGCCATCAGGTCGGTGCGCAGCCCGGTCGCCGCGAAGAACACGGGCAGCAGGATTAGCGTCGCGATGTCCTCCACTCGCCCACGAATGGCGGCCACCGTCCGGTGTACCCGCGGCATGGCCACGCCCGCGAGGAAGGCGCCGAATAGCGCGTGGATGCCTACGTGCTCGGCCAGCAGCGCGCTCACGAACACGGCGAGGAGGAGGAGGGCGAGGCCGGTCTGCTTGAGATCGCGGAGCGTGCCGAAGCGCAGCTCGATGCGCGCCAACAAGGGGCGCACCAGCAGGATCATCGCCCCCACGTACGCGAGGGTGACGGTGACGGCACGGGTCACCCCGGTGGCCCCGGTGGCGTGCGCCGCCGACGCGGAGACGCCGAGCATGACGAAACTCGCGAGATTCTGGCCGGCGGCGGCAGTGAGCGCGATGGTGCCCACCGTGGTGGCCAGCATGCCCCTCTCGGCGAGGATGCGCGCCAGTACCGGGAAGGCGGTGACCGACATCGCGACCGCGATGAAAAAGGCGAACTGCGCGAACGGCACGCCGGGCGGACCGAAGCCGCGGTGGAGGGCCAGCGCCAGCGCCACGCCCGCGGCGAGCGGCACCACCAGCGTGCCGATGGTGACGCTGGCCGCGAGGCGACCTTGCCTGCGGAGCACGCCCAGGTCGAGTTCGAGCCCCACGAGGAACATGAAGAGCAGGAGCCCCACCTGGCTGATGGCGTCGAGCGCCGGGAGGCTGCTCGGGGGGAATAGCACCGCGTGCCACTCCGGCCAGAAGCGCCCCAGCAGCGTCGGCCCCATCAGCATCCCCGTGACCATCTCCGCGATCACCTGGGGCTGCCCGAGCCGCCGGAAAAGCGAGCCCACCACGCGGGCGGCACCGAGGATCAACACCAGTTGAACGAGGAGGCGCGTACTGGGGGAGAGAACGTCGTCCACGGCCGCTGGATAACCCCTGTTCGCGGAGTCTAACGGACGAGTTGCAGGAGACGGATGGTTGCTTCCTACTCCGGGTCGATGGCCCCCGCGCGCGCGAACGCATTCCGCCGCGCCCCCGAGGAGGCGCCCTCGCCCCCAAACTCGATGGCGGTCTCTGCCACGCGCTCACCGTGTGCCGAATCGGGATGGCGTTGACAAGCAGCCAGCGGTGGCCACCTGGCGACATCGTGCTTGTAAAACAGCACCCTGGCTGGCATTCTCGCGGAATGCTACCCCTCGTCTCCCTTCTCCTCGTCGCCTGCCCCGGCTTCGGCTCGCAGGCGATAGGCGGCGGAAACACCGAAGTGCCAGATGCTCCGACCTACATCGAGCACGCGGGCCCGATCCTCGACCGCTACTGCGCGCCTTGCCACGGCGAGACCGCCAGCGGTGGCGCTCCGGACTACTTCCGGCTCGATGCCTACGAGAATGATGGCAGTCGCGACGGCGCCTCCGAGATGGCAGACCGCATCGAGGCGCGCGCCACAGGAGACAGCCCCACGATGCCACCCGCCTACGCCACCCAGCCGACCGACATCGACCGCGAGATCCTCGCGGCATGGGTCGCGGACGGCGCCCCGTACGGCGCCGACACGGGGGGTGCCGAGTGAAGCGCTACCTCCTGCCGGCCCTCGCGGCGGCGCTGGTGTTCGCCGGCCTCGCGCGACGCACGGAGGCCCAGCCGGGCTACGCGCTTCGTAGCGCCAACGACTGCGGAACCTGCCACGTGGAGCCCACCGACTGGGCCAACCCCGAGGTCAAGGACCGCCTCTGCTCGCTCAACTGCACCACGTGTCACATCAGCCCGGCCGGGGGTGGCCTCCGCACGCCATCCGGCCTGTACTATGGGCGCGAGTCGGTGCCCTGGTTCGGCCACCGTCCCTCGGCGCACGCCGCGCCCCGCGAGAACCCGACCGACGGCCAGTACGACTTTCTAAAGGGATTCTCGGGCTGGGCGCCCGGCCAGACCCCTTCCGGCTCGGTGGCCGATCGCTACGGCAACATCGATCCCGACCCCAAGTTCGTCGCGGGCGCCGACCTGCGCGCCATGGCCTACTTCCCTCTGGCGGAAGGCGACTACGCCTCGGTCTTCCCGATGCAGGCCGACCTCTACGGTGCGGCTCGGCTGTCGCGACACCTCCAACTGTATGCCGACGTGGGCCTCTACAGCAGTCGCTCCACCTTCGCGCTCGACGAGGCCTACCGGTCAACCCGCCCCTCGGCGCTTGACTACCTGAAGATCGACGAGCTGTTCGTGAAGTACGACCGGCTCCCGTACAACGGCTATGTGCGCGCCGGTCGCCTCGCGCCCACCTACGGCTGGCGCATCCCCGATCACACGAGCTTCATCCGTCGCGACCTCGGCTTCGGGGAAACTAGGTCCTGGTTCGGCGTCGAGGCTGGGATCAATCCCAACTACCCCTACGCGAACCTCGCGCTCTTCTACCAGGGCCTCGACTTCTGGCCGGGCGAGACCAGCGCGACGGGCGTCGGCGCGGCGGCGAGCGCGGGCGTGCGGGAGCTCGGCTGGCAGGCGGGGGGCAACGTGCACGTGCTGACGCTCGCCGACGGCGGGCTCGACGTGGCCGCGGGGCCGCAGTGGGGGATCAACTGGAACCCGGTGGTCTACCTCGGCGAGTTCGACTACCGGCGGCTCGGCGACGGCGAGGGCGACGCGACGAGCGCCCTCTTCGCCTACCACGAGGTGCAATGGCTCTTCCACCGGGGCCTTGCCGCCAAACTGAAGTACGACTGGATGGACCCCTCCCTGGACTACAAGGACGACCACCTCAACCGCGTGGCGCTGGGCCTCGACATCGCGCCCTACACCTCCTTCGAGCTGGAGCCGCAGTACCGCCGCACATGGCGCGGCGGCGGCTTCTTCGCCAGCGGCGGCGAGCTCGCCAGCCACGAGGTGATCGTGATGGCGCACGGCTGGTTCTAGGCAGGCTGTAGGAGGTAGGCTCTAGGCGTTAGGGCCTCGGTCGGGGTGGTGGAGAGGCCATCGCCTTGCCTTCGGCCACGCCAGGAGTTGCGCGGGGGGTGCCGGGGCGGGCGGCACCATCATGAACCCACCTGCCGCCTAAGCCCTGCAGCCTACAGTCTCTCAGGCCACCGACCTCGGTCGCAGGCTCGTCGACAGGTCGATTCCGGATCGCGCGAGCGTGGCCACCTGCTCGGCGGTCACCGGCTTGCAGAGGCCGAAGCCCTGGCCGATGTCACAGCCCTCGTGAGCAAGCATCGCGAGCTGCTCGCCGTTCTCCACGCCCTCGGCCACGACCTCCAGCCGGATGGCGTGGGCGAGCTGGATGATGGCGGACACGAGCGCCCGCTGCTCGCCGTCGCGGGTGGCATCGGCAAGGAAAGCGCGGTCGATCTTCAGGCGGTCGATGGGGAACTGTCTCAGGTAAGCGAGCGAGGAGTAGCCGGTGCCGAAGTCGTCGAGTGCCACCGTCACGCCGCGCGTGCGCAGGTCGGCCAGCACGGTGCGGGCCACGTCGGGGTTCTTCATCGCCAGCGACTCGGTGATCTCCACCTCGAGCAGACGGGGCTCGAGACCACTCTGCGCGAGCGCGAGGTCGACGGCCTGCTGCACGCCGCCGTTGAGGAACTGTCGCGCCGAGAGGTTCACCGCCATGCGCAGCGGCGGGAGTCCTTCCTGCTGCCACGCCTTGCCCTGGCGGCAGGCCTCGCGCAACACCCAGGCCCCGATGGGCGCAATGAGGCCGGTCTGCTCGGCCACGGGGATGAACTCCATCGGCGGCACCATCACGCCGTCCCGTTGCCAGCGGATGAGGGCCTCGACGCCGACGATCCGGCCGCTCGCGAGGTCGACTTGCGGCTGGTAGTGCAGCAGGAACTCGTTCCGGTCGAGCGCGTGGGCGAGCCGGGCGCGGGTATCGACGAGACGCGCGGTGTTGGCGGCGATCTGCGCGTTGTAGAGTTGGTACCCGTCGCGACCGGCTTCCTTCGCCTGGTACATCGCCATGTCGGCGCGCTTGACGAGCTCGCCGGCGTCGTGACCGTCGTCCGGGTAAACGGCCACGCCCACGCTGGCGGTGAGGTGCAGCTCACGCCCGTCAAGGTTGAACGGGCGCCGCATCAGGGCGAGGAGCCGCTCGGCGAGGGCGCCCGCCTCGGGGCGCTCCCCGAGACTGGGCATCAGCACGAGGAACTCGTCGCCGCCTTGGCGAGCAACCACGTCGCCCCCGCGCAGTCCCTCGCGTAGCCGCAGGGCCACGTCGACGAGGAGCCGGTCGGCGAGGTCGTGGCCGAAGGTGTCGTTGATCTCCTTGAACTGGTCGATGTCCACGAAGGCCACGCCCAGGACGTCGCCGCGGCCGTCGGCGGTCTGCAGGGCCTCGCGAAGGCGGTCCTGAAACAGCGCCCGGTTGGGCAGGCCGGTGAGGCCGTCGTGCCAGGCCAGGTGGCGCGTCCGCGCTTCCTCGGCGTGCCGCGCGCTCACGTCGCGGACGAAGACGCAGAGCACGTCGTCGTCGCGCCATGTCATGCGCGATGCCAGCACGTCGAGGTACACCACCCTGCCCTCGCCCCCCGGGCGATAGGGCAGTTCGCCAATCTGCGTGCGGTCGCGACCGAGAAGGCCCCGGAGGGCAATCGTGGCGGCAGGCGACAGGGGGAGCACCTCGGGCAACGTGAGACTTCGAAGCTCCGTGCCAGACCGTGCCAGCAACCTGAGCACGGCCGCGTTGGCCTGCCGGACCTTCAAGGTGTCGAGCTCAACCAGCAGCAGCCCTTCCCCCGAATTCTCCACGAACTCCGAGTACAGGCGGTCGCTCTCCCGGTCGACCATCACCGGCACCAGGCGCAGCGCGAGGAGCCCCAGTGCCGCCGAGACCACGGCGTAGCCGACGATGAGCATGTGAAAGAGCTGCGTCGCGGCGGCGTTCATCGTCCTCGGGGCGCGAGCTTCCAGCATCATGGGCTGGCCGCCGCGCGAGAGGATCGTGCGGGTGGTCTGGAGGTTCCCATCGTCGCCCAGGCTCACCTGGCTGCCGCTCGGGTCGCTCGCCGCGCCGGTGAGCAGGCGAAGGGACAACCCAAGGGGCTGCCCCCATTCCTCCAGGCGAGCCGCGCTGATGATCTGCCCCGCCACGAGGCTGCCGCTCGCGCCGTCGTCGTGAGCACGCAGCGGTCTTGTCGTCAGGTAGACGGGGTCTGGTCCCTGGAGATCGATCGTGCCATCCACCTCGGACGGAACGGCCAGCGCTCGCTCGGCGGCGCCGTCGTAGCCCGGGGGCTGCTCTCGGTGGCGCACCAGCCCGTTCCCGTCGACAATCACGAGGAGATCGACGCCGTCGGGGGTCACGAACGACTGAACGATGCCGTGACTCGCGAGCCGGTCGGCCTGCCGCTCGAACGCGGCAAGGCGCAACTCCACCAGGGAGGCGGCGCGGTCGGCGCGTTGTATCGCGCCGGCCCGCTCGAGTTGCGCGGAGGCGCCGTACACGACGACGTGGAACAGCGCCCAGGCCAGCGCGACGCTCCCGATCCACGTGCTCGCGACGAAGAGCGCGACGGATCGCCGCGGCGTCCAGGGTTGCGGGTCGTGGAGGCCCATGACGGTCGCTTCGGCTGCTCTTCGTTAGACTTGAGCGGCCGGGAGACATCTTCCCTGACTAGTTTCGCCGACGCGGTGCTGCGCGTGTTGAAGCCTCGGAACGTCCGTGAGCGGCTCCGGGCCCGCTTGCTGGGCGGCTGGACGGTCGTGCAAGTGCTCGAGCGGCTCGAGGCGGGCGACTGGGCGTTGGACGGGCCCGGCGACGCGGCCGAGCAGGCGCTGGCCTACCGCCGCCGCGCCGAGGCGGTCCGCGCCGAGCTCCTGGCGCTCGCGGCTGCTGGCCGAGTGTGCCGGGGGACCACCACGATGGGGGCCACCCTCAAGAGCAAGGGCGAGCGCAAGATCATCGTCGACGTCTTCAGGCTCGCCTAGCTTCCTCCAATAGGTGCGGGAGCGCTGACGCCAGCGTGATCGTGGGCGAGTAGCCCAGTCGCACCAGGCGCGACCCATCCATGGCGTAGCGCCGGTCGTGCCCGGGACGGTCGGGCACTGAGATGATCGCGTCGTCGCCGCGCCCGCTGAGGCGGCAGATTGCCTCGGCCACGCTGCGATTGGTCCTCGGCCCCTCGCCGGGCAGGTTGTAGGCGGTCCCCGGGGCGCCGCGCGTGGCCACCAGCATGCAGGCGCGGGCCACGTCGTCTGCGGACACCCAGTCGCGACAGTGAAGGCCGTCGCCGTAGAGCGGCAGGGGCTCCCCGCGCGCCGCCGCCCGGCAGAGGACGGGGAGAAGCTTCTCGGTGAACTGGCCGCTTCCAAAGCCATTGGCCGGGCGGAGGATCACCGCGTCGAGCCCGTGGGTGCGGGCGGCTGCGGCCACGAGGTGCTCGGCGCCCGCCTTGCTCGCGGCGTAGGGCGACCCGGGACGAAAGGCCGCCGACTCGTCGGCGAAACCCTCGGCGATGCTCCCGTACACCTCGTCCGTCGACACGTGCAGGAAACGCCCCACCCCGCGCTCCCGAGCCACGTCGAGCATCACCTGGGTGCCCACCACGTTGCTGCGCACGAAGGCGGCCGGGGCGGCAATGCTGCGGTCGACGTGAGTCTCGGCCGCCATGTGCACCACGAGATCCACAGCGCCGAGACGCTCGAAGGCGGCGCGCACGGCCAGGGGATCGGCCACGTCGCCCACGTGCAGCGGCGTGTCGCCCAGCCGACTCGCGTCGGCGGCGTAGGTGAGCGCGTCGAGCACGAGCAAGCGGTCGCCTGGGCGCGCGCGACGCCAGTGGGCCACCAGGTGGTGACCGAGGAAACCCGCGCCGCCGGTGACGAGGACGTTCATGCCGACCCTGCTACTCTACGCGGAATGCGCGATCTCCGCGGCGTGGTGCTCGCCGGTGGCTCGGGAAGCCGACTCCACCCGCTCACCAAGACCACCAACAAGCACCTGCTTCCCGTGGGGAGCAGGCCGATGGTCTACTACCCCATCGAGGCGTTGGTCGCGGCTGGCATTCTCGACATCCTCGTGGTCACCGGCGTGCATCACTTCGGCGCGCTGGTGGCGCAGCTCGGCTCGGGCGCCGAGTTCGGGTGCCGCTTCACCTACAAGGTGCAGGACCGTGCTGGCGGCATCGCCGAGGCGCTGGGCCTCGCCGAGGACTTCGCGCACGGGGGACGGGTCGCGGTCGTGCTCGGCGACAACGTCTTCGACGCGCCGCTCCGCCCGCACCTCGATGCTTGGCACGAGAGCGGGAAGGCGGCGATGATCCTGTTGGCGCGCGTGCCCGACCCGCAGCGGTTCGGCGTCCCCCGCTTCGACGGCGAGCGGCTGGTGGAGGTGATCGAGAAGCCCACCGAGCCGCCGTCGCCCTTCGCCGTGACCGGCGTGTACTTCTACGACTCGGCCGTCTACGACATCATCCGCACGCTTCGCCCCTCGACGCGCGGCGAGCTGGAGATCAGCGAGGTGAACACGCGCTACATCGCGCGGGGAGACATGCACTGGGCCGAGCTGGGCGGGCGCTGGACCGACGCGGGGACGATGGAGTCGTATGCGAGGGCGCAGGCGCTAGCGACCAGGCCGTAGGGCGTGGGCTTGTGGGTATCCGGCGGTTGGGTACCAGCGCTCTACCGGTGTTCTCGGTGGCGCTGCGACGATCATCGCTGCCGCCGCTCCCGCCGCCGACGCTCAGGGTCTACGGCCTACGGCCTCCCCGTCACTGAAACCTGTCCCCCTCGTCACGCGATCGTCACGCACCATCGCTAAGAACCGGGCCGTGAGCTCGCTCCCACCCGACATCGTCGCCGACCCGCTCGAGGGGCGGCACCAGCGACAGAAGGTCGTGGAGTTGGCGCTCCTCGCCGCCACGCTCATGGCTGCTTTCCCGGCGCTGGCCATCATCGGCTTCATCCTCGTCAAGGGCGGCCCCGCCATCTCGGCCGAGTTCCTGCTCGAGATGCCGGTCTCGGGCATGACCAAGGGCGGCATCCTCCCGGCCATCGTGGGCACTTTGTGGCTCGTGGGCGTGTCGCTGGCCTTCTCGGTGCCGGTGGGCGTGCTCGCCGGGATGTACCTCTCCGAGTACGCCGGCGAGGGCAGGCTGGCGCGCGCCGTCGACCTCGCCATCGTCAACCTCGCCGGCGTGCCCAGCATCGTGCACGCGCTCTTCGGTCTCGGCGCATTCGTGCTCTTTCTCGACTTCGGCACCTCGATCCTCGCGGCCGGTCTCACGCTGGGGGTGATGACCCTCCCGGTCATCATCACGTCCACCAAGGCCGCTTTGCAGGCTGTGCCGCAGAACTTTCGCGTGGCTTGTTGGAATCTCGGGGCCACCCGCTGGCAGACCATCTGGCACGTGGTGTTGCCCAACGCGCTCCCCGGGATCCTCACCGGGGTGATCCTGCAAGTGAGCCGCGCAGCCGGGGAAACCGCTCCGGTCCTCTTCACGGGCGCAGCCTTCTACCTGCCGATTCTTCCTACGAGCGTGTACGACCAGACGATGGCGCTGTCGATGCACGTCTTCGCGCTCGTCACCCAGGTGCCCAACGTGCCCGAGGCCACCAAGTATGGCACGGCCCTGGTCCTCCTCGGGGTGGTGGTGCTGTTCAACAGCTCGGCCATCGCGCTTCGTTACTACCTGCGTCGCAACCGGAAGTGGTGATGTCCGCGCCGCACCTGTCCATCCAGGATCTCTCGCTGCGCCTCGGCGAAAAGCAGGTGCTCACGGGCGTGAGCCTCGACGTGCCCCGCAACGGGATTGTCGGCATCATCGGCCCCGCCGGCGCGGGTAAGAGCTCGCTGCTCACTTGTTTCAACCGTACCGTGGAGCAGAACCCGCTCGCCCACATGACGGGGCGCGTGGTGCTCGACGGCGAGGACGTGCGCCGCATCGACACCAGCGACCTTCGGCGTCGCGTGGCGATGGTGTTGCCCTTGCCGGTGGGCCTGCCGATGTCGGTGTACGACAACGTGGCCTTCGCGCCGCGGATGGCGGGGGTGCGTCGCAAGGCCGAGCTCGACCAGATCGTGGAGCGCTGCCTGGTCCAGTCGGCGCTCTGGGACGAGGTCAAGGACCGTCTCGACATGCTGGGCACGCGCCTGTCGGGGGGCCAGCAACAGCGGCTCACGCTGGCGCGCGCCCTGTCGACCGACCCCGAGATCTTGTGTCTCGACGAGTTCAGCATCGCGATCGACCCGGTGACCACCATGCGCATCGAGGCGGTGCTGGTGGAGCTCAAGAAGTCGATGACGATCGTGATGGTGACGAACCTCTTGCTCCAGGCGCGTCGCATCGCGGACTACACGGTATTCATGCTCGCCGGCAAGGTGGTCGAGGCGGCCCCGACCGACGATCTCTTCGTGTTCGCGCGCGACCCGCGCACCAACGACTACCTGACGGGGAAGTTCGGATGAGCGAGCCGATCATCCGGTGCCGCGGGCTCTCGCTGTGGTACGGCAGCTTCCGCGCGCTCGACCGCGTGAGCCTCGACGTGAAGCCCGGCGAGATCCTCTCGCTCATCGGCCCCTCGGGCTGTGGGAAGTCCACGCTGATCCGGTGTTTCAACCGGATGAACGACTATCCCTACGTGCGCATCGAGGGCGACCTCCAGGTGGCTGGCTACGACGTGACGAGCAGGCAGACCGACGCGCTGGCGCTGCGTCGCGACGCTGGAATGGTGTTTCAGCGACCGAACCCGCTCCCGCTCTCCATCCGCGACAACGTGCTGTTCGGCGTCCGTCTCCACGCGCCGCGCACGCCGCGGTCAGTGCAGGATGGGCTGGTCGAGAACTCGCTGCGCGCGGTGATGCTATGGGACCAGGTGAAGGACCGGCTCGATCACGACGCCGAGACCTTGTCGCTCGAGGGGCGGCAGAAGCTCTGCATCGCGCGGCTGTTGCCGCTCAAGCCCAAGGTGTTGCTCATGGACGAGCCCTGCTCCGCGCTCGACCCCGACGGCATCGGGGCGGTCGAGGAGTTGATGGGGAGCCTGCGCGGCGCCTTCACCCAGGTGATCGTCACCCACAACATGCAGCAGGCGCGCCGGATCTCGGACCGTTGCGTGTTCATGCTGATGGGCGAGCTGGTGGAGTTGGGGCCCACCGCCCAGCTCTTCACCAAGCCGGTGGACGAGCGCACCGCTCGGTACATCGAGGGCCGCTACGGCTAGTTGTCACCCGATCGGCACGCGCGCTTCGCCGCCGCGCCACGGGGGTTGTTTATTCCTTGCCCGCCTCGAGGTTTCGCTCATGACTCGTGTCCTCTTCCTCTCGCTCCTCGCGACAACCGCGTGCTCCCGCCCCGACAAGAACGGCGGCGAGGCCGACGCATCGAGGCCGGTCGTGCTGCAGGCCAAGGGCAGCGACACCATGGTCAACCTGATCCAGCGGCTCTCGGAGGAGTACGCCAAGGTGAGCCCAAGGACGGTGGTGGCGGTGACCGGCGGCGGCAGTGGCACCGGCATCAAGGCGATCATCGACGGCACCACCGACATGGCCGCCTCGTCGCGCGCCATGAAGGACGAGGAGAAGGCCCAGGCCGAGGGCAAGGGCATTCACCCTGTCGAGACGACGATCGCCTTCGACGGCCTCAGCATCTACGTCCACAAGGACAATCCGATGACTCAGGTCGACTTCGACACGCTCAAGCTGATCTTCGGCAGCGAGGGCACGGCGGCCCACTGGAAGGACGTGGGCGTGACGATGGACTGCGGCAACGGCGACGACGCCATCGTGAAGGTGGGTCGCCAGAACAACAGCGGCACCTACGAGTACTTCAAGGAGCACGTGCTCGGCACGGAAGGGAAGTTCACCTCGACGATGGACCAGTCCGGCACGCAGCAGGTGCTCGACGTCGTCGGCACCACCAAGTGCGCGATCGGCTACGGAGGCATGGGCTACTCCAACCCGGGCGCCAAGCACCTCTGCCTCGCCAAGGGCAAGACCGACGCCTGCGTGGAGCCCATTGAGCAGAACGTGTTGAGCGGCAACTACCCTTTCAGCCGCGCCTTGTTCATCTACACCAACGGCGCGCCCAGCGGCGCGGTGAAAGAGTTCCTCGACTGGTCGCTGTCGGCGGCGGCCGACAAGGTCGTGGCCGAGGCGGGTTTCGTGCCCACGCCGAAGAGCGGCGCGGCGCCGGCGGGAGGCTAGGGATGGCGGAGATCGCGAGGCGTCGACCGCCGTCGTACACCCGGCACGTCGAGTTCGTGATCGAGGGGCTCATCCGCCTGTGCGGCGTGAGCGCGATCATCTTCATTCTCGCGATCTTCGTGTTCATCGGCAAGGAGGGCATCGGCTTCCTCCTGCGAAACGTGCTGCCGATGCTGGTGTCGATCGACTGGTCGCCCACCGCCGAGCCGCCGGTGTACGGCATCCTCGCGCTGGTCGTGGGCACGCTCTGGTGCGTGGGGCTGTCGCTCTGTTTCTCCGTGCCGGTCGGCCTGGCCTCGGCGGTGTACCTTTCGGAGTTCGCGAGCGACCGGGCGCGCGAGTCGCTGAAGGTGGTGGTGGAGCTCCTCGCCGCCATCCCGAGCGTGGTGTGGGGCTTCATCGGCGTGATGATCCTCAACCCGCTCCTGCAGAAGCTGGGCGCCCAGGTCGGGCTCAACGGGCTCAATGGCGCGATCGTGCTGGCGCTGATGACCTTGCCGCTCTTGGTGTCGCTCGGCGAGGATGCGCTGCGCGCGGTGCCCGAGTCCTACCGGCAGGCGGCGATCGCCATGGGCGCCACCAGGTGGGAAATGGTGTGGCGGGTGCTCATGCCCGCCGCCCAGCGCGGGTTGCTCGTTGCGGTGCTGCTCGGCGTGGGCCGCTGCATCGGCGAGACGATGGCGGTGTTGATGGCCACCGGGCACGCCGTGCGGATCCCCACCTCGATCTACGACCCGGTCCGCACGCTCACCGCCACCATCGCGGCGGAGCTGGGCGAAGCCGTCCGTGGCGGGGAGCACTACCAGTCCTTGTTTGCGCTCGGGATCTTGCTCTTCGCGGTTACCTTCGTCGTCAACTTCATCGCAGACCGCACGCTCCGGGGCCGCCGGGCGTCCTAGGTCGAATATCGGAGCCCGCCGCGAATGCAGACACCTCATCTCGACCAGGCCTACGAGGACGAACTCCAGCACCTGTCTGTGCAACTCTCGCGCACCGCGGCGCGGGCCGAGCAGATGCTCCGCGACGCCGTGCGCGCCCTGATCAGTCGCGACACCTCGCTGGCCCGGCAGGTGATGGACACCGACCGCGAGCTGGATCGCCTCGAGGTTGAGCTCGACAAGCTGTGCATCGTGATGCTGGCGCGCCGATCGCCGGTGGGCGAGGACTTGCGGCTGGTGCTCACCGCGCTGAAGTCCGACGTCGACATGGAGCGCATCGGCGACCTTGCCGGCCACGTGGCCGAGCGGGCCATCGAGCTGGCGGCGGGCGCGGGCATCAGCGCGCCGCCCGAGGTGCTGGAGCTGGCCAACGGCAGCGTGGAACTCGTGGGGCGCGCGATGAAGGCGCTGGCCGACCGCGACGGCGAGGCGGCACGGGCGGTGATCGTCGACGACCGCAAGCTCGACAACCTCCACGGCAGCGTGATCCGGCGCATGATCCAGATCGCAAAGGACCACCCCGACCAGCTCGAGCGCTCGATCGCCTGGTCGAGCGTGTCGCGACAGCTTGAGCGCGCGGCCGACCACGCTTGCAACATCGCCGAAATGACGGTGTTCCTGGCCGAGGGGCAGGTGCTGCGTCACGCGGGGTTGAAGGGGAATAGTTAGGGTGTAGGACGCGGGCTTTAGGGCCCGAGGCTGGGATACGCGGGGCCTCGCCCTGTCCCGCTTGCGGGAGCGGTTGTCAAAGGGGCCGGAGAGGTCGCTTCACCCCTCAAGCCTTTCCCGCCCGATTCCGATTTCGTTCTCATCACAGAGGAGTGCCCCGATGACCGCCGGAACCGCTACCGTCGCAGCCTCGCGCCGCCGTGCCATCGGGATGCTCTACGTCGACCTCGGCCTCGTGACGCGATCGCAGGTCAACCACGCGCTGGTGGAGTGCGCGCGCCTCGGCACCTCGTTGCCGGCCGCGCTCCGGCGCCTGGGGTACATGCCGTAGGGCTTGCCGGCGCGGGCGGGGGCGTATAGAAGGCGCCCCGTCTGGCGCCGTAGCTCAGTTGGTTAGAGCACGCGGTTCATACCCGCGGTGTCGTAGGTTCAAGTCCCACCGGCGCCACCATTGCTGGTGGGCAGGGGGGGAACCCGCGTGGCGGGTTCCCCCCTGCCGCCTTTCGCCCTCTGGCCTGCGGTTTCCACGCTGTGGCGTTTACGGTGCAAGTAGCACGGCAAACGGCGGGCTCTCCCCATTCCGTTCGACACGCCCTCGCTCGATGGCTGGCGGGGCTCGTCGTCCTCGGCCGCTTCGGAAGGCGTTGGCGGCACGTCGAAGCCTCGCGCCGACGGGGACGGGGGTGGCGCGTGGCGCCGGGGATAAGACATCCCCGTGGTGATTCACCCGCTCGCCGTGGCCATTGCCGCCACCCTGGTGCTCGGGGCGGCGAAGCTCGCGGTGGCGCTCGTCACCGGCAGTCACGCGGTGATGGCCTCGGCCGCTGACTCGCTGGGCGACGCCATCGTCAGCGGCGTCAACCTGATCATGGTGCGCCAGGCGGCCGAGCCGCCGGACGAGGGCCACCCGTGGGGTCACGGCAAGGCCGAGGCGCTGGCCTCCCTCGCGCAGGTCGCCGTGCTGGCGCTGGTGGTGGGCGCCATCGGCGTCAACGCGGTGGGCGCGCTGCTCGGCGGTGCCGGGCCGGTGCCGGCGGCAGGCCCCACGCTCGGCGTCATGGCCGTGTCCATGCTCGGCTCGCTGTCGATCAGCGCGTACCTGTCCCGCGCGGCGAGGCGCACCGGCTCGCTCCTCATCCGGGCCGACGCCGTCCACTACCGCATGGACCTCTTGAGCGGCGCCGCCGTGGTCCTCGGCCTCGTCGCGAGCCAGGTTCTCGGCAACGCTGTCGGTGACGCCGGTGCGAGCTTGCTCGTCAGCGCGATCATGGTGAAGGAGGTGTACGGCGTGGGTCGCGAGGCCATCGACGAACTGATGGACCGTCCCCTGCCGCCCGAGGAGACCGCCCGGATCGAGTCGGCGCTCCGCGAGATGGGCGCGCCGCTGGTCTCGTGGCACGACCTGCGCACCCGGCGCTCGGGACCCCATCGCTTCGTGCAGGTGCACGTGGTGCTGCCGGCCGACATTCCCTTCGCCGAGGCTCACGCCGCAGCCGACGCTGTCGAGGCCCGCCTGCGCGGCGCGCTGCCCAATCTCGACGTCATCGTGCACGCCGACCCCGAGGGCGTAGAGGAGACGCCCTGAGCGCATCCCGCGGCTGGTACTACACCCGTCGCGACGATGGCTCGCTGGAAGCCCGCCCGCATGGCCTCGACGGGCTCGCCGTGGTGCGCTCCCCCGGGTCGAGCGTCGCGCAAATGCTCCGGCTTGCCCGGGGGCCGGGCGCTTCGGCTGGCGCGGCACCGGGTGGACGGGCCACCGGCGAGGGGGGAGGCTCTCCCAGCCGCGTGCTCTTCTTCGAGTCGCTGATGAACGCCGAGATGCCGCACAACGACGCCGAGATCTCGCAGGGCGTCCTGCACATGATCTCGTCCTTGCAGGACACGGGTGCCGACGTCCGCCTCGCCAACGTGAAGATGGCGATTACCGGCCGCGAGCGGCCGGCGTCGGGGCTCGACACCCTGGAGGCCGCGCTCGCCGACGGCCCGGTCAACCTCGTGGTGATCACGCTGCTGGAGGGCTACTGGGAGGGCGTCGTGTCGCTGGTGCGGGAGTTGCGCGCTCTCGGCTGCCGGGGTCACGTGGCGCTGGGCGGCGTGATGCCCACGCTCGCCCCGGAACACGTGGCGGCGCACTTCCCCGATGCGAGCTTCGTCTGCCGCGGGGCCGGCGAGGTGTTCCTGCCGCGCCTCTGCGCCATCGTGGGCGACGGCAACGTCGACACGCCCTTCACCGAGACGCAGCTCGCGGCGCTGTCGCGACTCGATGGGCTCATCGCCATCGACCGCGCCGGCGGCGTGCTGGTGTCGGCCAACAGCGCTGCCGTCGCCACCGTCCCCGACCTCGACCGGGTGTCCCTCGACCTGTCGAGACTGTCGCCGCGCCACCTCGAGGCAGGGGTGGAGATCGCCACCTCGCGCGGCTGCGTTCACCGTTGCACCTTCTGCTCGATCATCGGCCGCGAGTCGTACCAGGCGCGATCGGCGGGCGGTGTGATTGAGCTACTCGATGCCTACGACCAGCGCTATGCCGAGATGTTCGGCGCCGGGCCCCGCGACGCCCGGGGGCGCAACACCCTCGCCCCCCCCAACGCCTACCGGGTGCACATCAGCGACGACGACTTCGCCTGCGATCGCGCGCGCGCTCTCGACTTCTTCCGCGCGATCCTCGCCACGCCCTTTCGACTGGCCTCCTGCCAGGTGTCGGTGGCCGACCTGTGCCAACGTCGCGAGGATATCTTGCTCGCCGAGCCCGACGCGACGCTGCTCGACGCCATCCGGCCCGAGTGTTTCGACGACCACGGCCGCAGCTTCCCCGCCCGCGACTTCGTGGCCGACCACCGCACCCGCACCTGGTCGAGCTACCTCCAGCTCGGGGTGGAGAGCTTCTCCGACACCGAGCTGGTGCGGCTGGGGAAGGGCTACAAGCGCGCCCACGTCCGCGCCGTCGTGGCGGCGCTCGCCGAGCGTGGGATCCACCACGACGCCTACTTCATTCTCTGCAACGCCGACACCACGGCGATGGAACTCCTGGAGGTGCTCGACGAGGTGGTACGGCTGAAGCTGGCGCATCCCGTGCATTTCCACGTGCGCTTCCCCGTGGTCCCGAGGTTGGTCGCCTACTTCACCAGCGCCGCCTACCGTCGACACGTGCAGCAGGGGCGGCTCGACCACCTTCGCCTGCGCGGCCGCCTCGCGGTGGCCGGCTACCCCGAGTTCGACTACCCGCTGGTGGACCACGAGATCCCCGCCGATGCGCGGGTGGAGGCCGCGGTCGAGGCCGGATTCTTCACCGACGAGGACTATTACGCCGCGAGTTTCCGTCGCCTGCGTGCGCTATGGCAAGACGACGAGGACCTGGCCCGCGCGCTCGACGATCGGCCACGCCGCCGGGTGTTCGAGCTGCTCGACCAGGCCCGCAAGGGCGCCCAGGGCGGCGACCCGCGCGAGGAGGCCCGGATGCGCGGGGTGGCGGAGGGCCTGCTCGGCCCCGTCGACCGGTGGATCCACGCGTTCCAACGCTACGCGCAGGGGGGCGTCACCCGGCTGGTGGTGATCCCTACCTGGCAGTGCGAGTTGCGCTGCAACTACTGCTACATCCCCAAGCAGGACGGTCGCGTGATGAGTCGCGACACCATCGACCGCGCCGTCGGCCTGCTTCTGTCGAGCGAACGTTCCGCGTTGACCTTGCAGTTCTTCGGCGGCGAGGCGCTGGTCGAGTGGGACAACGTCCGCCACGCCATCGAGAGCGCGTCGCGTCGCGCCGCTGCGCTCGGCAAGACCATCGACTTCGTCCTGTCCTCAAATGGCTACTCGCTCGACGCCGACAAGCTCGCCTGGTTGAAACAGTACCCGGTGAAGCTGGAGCTCTCCCTCGACGGCGACCCCGACACCCAGCGACGATTCCGTCCCGCGCGACAGGCGGGCGACGACAGCTACACCCAGGGCATCGCCCCCCGGGCCCGCGAGATCGTCGCCAGCGGGCTCGCCTACGACGTCATCATGGTCTGTCATCCCACCCAGATCGAGCGCCTCTGCGACAACTACCTGCACATCGTGGACCTCGGCTTTCGCCGCGTGCAGATCAACTTCGCCCTCGGCAAGCCGTGGACGGTGGCGCAGCGCCAGGGGCTCGCCGACCAGCTGTTCCGGCTGGCGGGGGAGCTCGACCGTCGCCCGGGGGTGGTGTTCGTCAACGCCGAGAACGCGCCGATGCCGATGCGGCTCAACGCCGAGATCACCGTGGACTGGGACGGCACCATCTACGGCGGCAACGCCTTCCTCCACGAGACGGAGCACAAGGCCAAGTTCCGCCTCGGTCACCTCGACGAGCGCGCCAACTTCGACCGCTACTGGATGGACGCCCCGCCCAACTCGGAGCTGGTGAAGTGGAGCTACGAGCCGGGGGTGACCGCGAACAACCTGAAGGTGGGCGCGGTGATGGCGGACTTCGTGCGCTGGTACCGGTCGCGGGGCGCTCAGAGCGACTGAACGAAGGCCGACATGTCGGCGATCTCCTGGTTCGACAGGACGTCGGCAAACGACGGCATGTCTGCCTTGCCCTCGAGCACGATGTCCACGAAGGCCTCGCCCACGAGCGCGGGGCCGCTGCCGCCGCCCGTCAAATGGCCAAGGGCGACCGCATCGCGCGGTTATTGCGGCCCGAGTGCTCCCCACCCTCGCGCAGGCCGAGCGAAGGCTGGCCCAGGTGCTCGCCGCCGACAGCGCCCAGACCGGCGGCAACACCGACCGCCTGATGCTGATGCTCACGCGGAGCTGCGAGCTGCGTTGCACCTACTGCCTCGTGGGGCTCAGCGAGGAAGGCGCCGGTCGCGACTTCGCGGGCGAGTACCAGGCCGGTCGCCCGGTGGGCGACATGCCGCGCGCTACCATCGACGCGGCGCTGGCCCACCTGCTCGCCAGCCCCAAGCCCCGCCTCGGGCTCCAGATCTTCGGCGGCGAGCCCACCCGCCGCTGGGATCTCGTGCAACACGCGGTCGCCACCGCTCGCCGCGGTCGCGAGGTGGAGGTCCAGCTCACCACCAACGGGCTCAACCTCGACGACGGGCGCCTCCGTTGGCTCGCCGACCACGACGTGACCGTGCAGCTCAGCGTCGACGGCACCGGTCGCGACAACCGCTTTCGCAGCACCCGGCACGCGCTCGACGCGGCGATCGTCGCGCTCCGCGCCGCGCCGGTGCGCTGGTTCCTCAACGTGACCGTTCCCCCCGCCGCGAGCGACGAGCTGCCGGAACGCCTCGCTCACGCGCGCGATCTCGGCGTGCCGGCGGTGCAACTCAACTACGCCACCGGGCTGCGCTACACGCCGGCGCAGTTCGAGTCGTATCTGCGCGGGCTCGACGCCTGCCTGCGGGATGACCAGGGCCGCGTTCAGCTCTACAACTGGCAGAACGCGGCCGACCCGGCGCCGCTCTGTGGCGACGTCATCTGCGACGCCGACGGCACCTTGCTCCAGGTGGGCGGCATCTTTCACGAGGCCCGCTTCCCCGCGCTGTATGCCGCCTATCGCCGGGGGACGGTGTTCGATGGCGCCCCCTTTGCAGCCACCCGCTCCACCCTCGCCGAGCTGGCGGCCCGCACCGAGGCCACCCTCTCGACCGATGACTGGACCTTGTTCCGGCAGGGAATGCTACTCGGCGCGGCGCAAGACCTCGTGTGTCGCCTCGCGCGGAAGGAGCTCGGTCGATGAAGCCGGTGATTGTCGTCGGGGGCGGGCCGGCCGGGAGCGTGGCGGCGGCCTTCCTCGCCCGGCACGGGGCGCCCGTGATCCTGTTCGAAGGAGAGAAGTTCCCCCGGCACCACGTTGGAGAGAGCCTCCAGCCGGCCACCTTCCAGTTCCTCGACCAGCACTTCGGCCTCGGCCCTGGCTTCGCCGCGCAGGGCTACGCGCGCAAGTACGGCGCGCTCTACGTGTGGGGCGAGTCGCGACAGCCCTGGTCGGTGCTCTTCGATCCCCGTCTCGAGGCCGAGCTGCCCGGGCTCTCCGAGGAAACGCTGCTTGCAGGCGACTACGAGCGGGCCTGGCAGGTCGACCGCGCCAGCTTCGACAAGCTCCTGCTCGACCACGCGCGGGGCTGCGGCGCCGACGTGCGCGAGGGGGTGACGGTCACGGCGGTGCGCTGGGACGGCGACCGCGCCGCGGGCGTGGCCGCCGGCGGGCACGACATCGACGCTGCCTACGTGCTCGACGCCTCGGGACAGCGAACGCTGGTGGGCCGGTCGCTCGGGCTGGTGGAGGTGATCGAAGACCTGCGATCGACGTCTACCTACGCCTACTTCGACGGCGCCGGCGGGGTTCACCCGGTGCTGGGGCGTCACGCGCAGCTCATCGTGACCGTCCCCGAGGGCTGGGTGTGGTTCATCCCCATCTCGCCCATGCGCACCAGCGTGGGCGTGGTCGTCAAGGAACGTGCCCGGATGGACCTGCCCCGTTTCCTCGACGTGGTCCGCGCGGCCGTGCCCATCGACGAGGGCGTGCTCGTCAACCCGGCCGACCCGCTCCACTTCGTCCGCGACTGGTCCTACGCGCTCCGGAAGACGACGGGGCCCGGCTGGACCGCCATCGGCGACGCGGCGGCCTTTGTCGATCCCATCCTCTCGGGCGGGGTGGACTTCGCGGTGCGCGGCGCGGTGAACGCGGCGATCGGCGTCTTGCGCGTGCTCGACGGGGCCGACGAGGCGGCGACCATGGGCGACATCGCCACCCGCCTGCATCGCGAGTTCCGCGCGTACTTGCGCCTCGCGCGCTACTGGTACGGAAACAACAGGTCGACCGAGAGCTTTTTCTGGGAGGCTCACGAGGAGCTGGGCGCCGAGTCGCTCTCCACGCCGCTGCGGGCCTTCGTGTACCTCACCAGCGGGCGCTACGCGGCCGACCACAGCTTCAAGGTGTTCCAGCAGTGGCAGGAAGAGAAGATGTTCCGCGCCCTCGGCGTGGACAAGTCGCGACTGGGGCAGGCCCTGAAAGCTAGAAAGAGTGACGAACCTGGGCGATGACCTGGAGGGTCGGGTCGGCCCAGATGGTCAAGAGAGGCGCGGCGAGCCCAGCGTCGACAGTCCAGCGCGGGCCCACGCCCGGCTGGGCGTACCGGGCCAGGGCGCGGAGGTGCAGCGGCGACATCCCCCATGCCGCCTCGAACTCGCTGACCATGGACCAGTCCCCGGCCACCGGCTGCACCCAGGCGATCGCGGCGGCGGCGTCGATGTCGTCGGGGCCCCAGCCGGTGCCCCAGTAGAGCCCGGCGTGCCACCCCGCGTGCGCGTGCCAGCCGAGGCGCCACGCGCTGCCCTCGTAGGCCACGGCCGCGCCGAGGAAGGCGACCGTGGCCTCGGGTACCGTTCCCCACCACGTGACGGGGCTCTCGGGGGCCAGCCAGCCCCCCGCCGGGACCTTCACGCGCAAGCCAAGCCCGTGGCGCCGGCCGCGATCGACCAGGAAACGGCTGTCGAGGATGAGATTGCCGAGCCCGTAGCCCTCCCAATTCTCGCCAAAGCCAGCGGTGCCCGCGAGCTCGGCCGCGAAGCCGAAGCGGCCGGCCCAGGTCTGCCCGCCCAGGGTGAGCTCCGGGTAGAAGGCGCCATCGAGGTCTTTCACCAGGGCCAGCCGCGTGAAGGCCGAGCGACCGGCGCCGAGGTTCGTCACCCGGAAACCCTCGCAGGGGCAGGCGGCGAGGGCGAGGCTGGCGGCGAGGATCACTCGCTGTCCCCGGGGAACGCCTCGAGGCGGTCGAGGGCGGCGTCGAGGCAGGCGGACGCGGCGCACGCCACGCCCAGCGCGCGAGCGTAGTCAGCCGCCGTTGGCCAGCAGATGCCGAGGTCGCAGTCGCTTCGCTCGTCGAAGTCTCCGGTCGCCGGCGACCCGAACCGCCAGGCCTCGGTGGCTCGCGCGAGCAGGTGCGCACGGGTAGTGGCGACGTGCGGGAGCATCTCGGCAGCCTAGTCGCGGGGCCCCCCCGTGCCAAGCGCGGCTGCGCCTTGCACGTCGCGCGCGGCATCTATGCATCTGTTCATGCAACGCCGACCCGCATCGGCTGCCTCGACCTCGACACCTTCTTCGGGTCGGTGGAGCGCTTGCTCGAGCCGGCGCCGAGGTCACGCTCGTGGTGGGGATGGCCCTGTCGGGCGGGGCGGGGAGGCGAGCGCGCGGGGGGGGGCAGTCGTAAGCGACAGTGTGCTGAGTCGTCGAACGCCAGTACCTCCTCGGGCGGGCGCGCGACGCGCCGTGGCGATCACGAAACGATGGAGGCGGGAGCGGGATAGCTCCGGGCGATTGTCCCTACTCGTCCACGGCATCCCCTCCTGCGGCACGGTCAAGAAGGCGCGCGCCTGGCTCGATCAGCACGGCGTGGCCTACACCTTCGTCGACCTGCGCGAGAGCCCGCCTAGTGCCAGCGTCGTCGCGACGTGGGTCAAACACTTCGGCGACAAGGCGCTGCGGAACACCTCGGGTGGTAGCTACCGCGCGCTCGGGCCCGAGAAGGACGGGTGGTCGGCGGCGCAGTGGTCTCGCGAGTTTACGGCCGATCCGATGCTGATCAAGCGACCCGTGGTCACGCGCGACGGCTCGCCGCTGATCGTGGGTTGGAATCTCGACGACGAGGAGATCCTCGCGAGGCTCGGCGCCCCCGCCGCGCGCTGACCGCCTTGCGCGCGTAGGATGCCCGGTGGCTACTCGCCGCGGCGCCGCGCCCAGAGGATTCGCCCCACCACGAGGCCCTGCTGCGGCAGCACCACGAGGGTGTAGCCCACGGTCTCGACGCTCCATGACGCGAGCGGCGGGAAGGCCAGCGTGTTGAGAAGCCCCCCGGCGAGGAAGAACAGCCACCCGGCGAGGCTCTCGTGACGAGGGTGCCGCAGCACGCTCCAGAGGGTGGGTGCGCTGGCGAGGGTGTCGGTGAGGATCGCGAGCAGCAGCGCCGCGCGGGCGTCCCTCGCCCCCAGCAGCAGCAGGAGGCTCAGCAGGGCGAGCCCGCCGAAAAAAAGGTCGAAGGCGCCGGGCGAGCGGTCGCCCACTCGCCACGCCGCCACGCTCACGCCGAGGCAGCCGAGGAAGTAGGCCACCGGCAGCCAGTTGGTATCGGTGGCCCCACCGGCCCGGGCGCCGAGGAAGATCACCCCCTGGAGCGCCGTCCAGATCACCCAGGACACCAGCCGTGGGCGGGTGCCACCCCGCAAGCGAAGGGCTGCGAAGGCTGCCTTTCGCCAGCCGCTCTGGCCGGGGCCGAGCATGTCCAGCAGGTACATCGGGTAGCCGACGAGCGACACCAGGGCGGCGACCAGGCCGATGCTCACGCCGGCATCACCGACCGCAGGTGCTCCCGGTTGTGGAAGAACTCGCGCACCACCGCCGCGTGACGCGCCTGCGCCTCGGCCGCGGCCCCCTCCTGGCCCAGCGCCTTCACGTCGCGCAGGAGAGCCAGCACGATGGCAGGCACCAGGGCCGCGCGCTCCGATGATTCCAACCTGCGCTTCGCGTCGTAACAGCGCACGAAGTGAACCACTCGCCGGGGATCGGCCTGCTCGTCGTTGCCCCGGTAGCCGGCGTACACGGCGGAACGGCCCAGATCAAACAACATTGGTGAAACCCTGAGTTTTTCTAGGTCGAGCACGGCGATGCGACCGTCGCCGAGCGACACCGCGTGGTCGCGATGGAAGCTCCCGTGGACGAGCCCGCGCGGGAGCTCGGTTGCGACACCCGCCATGGCCCAGTCCCAGGCCTCGCGCAGCCCCGGCGCGTCGAAGGGCTGGAGCGTGGCCCAGGGCAGGTCCTCGTCGCGATTGTCGATCTCGGGGAACTCGAGGCGCAGATCGCCGATGGCGTGGAAGGCCGCGAGGGCGTGGGCCAGGCGCTCGATGTCGCGGGCGCTCGACGAGGGGCGTGCGTCGCCGAGGTAGGGGTAGAGCGCCGCCACGCGGGGGCCCACGCGCAGGATCGAGCGGCCATCGGGGAGACGAGCGGCGACTCGACGACAGCCGCGGCGCCCTGGAGGCGCTGGTCGATCGCTTGCTCCAGCTCGAAAAGCCGCCCCGGAACGGGCTTGTTGAAGACCTTGAGCACCGCCTCGCCCTCGCGCAGGCTCACCCGGATCACGTCGTTGCAGGCATGGCGCTGGTAGCTCGCCGTCGCGACGGCGCCGAGGCCGAGGGCGCCGAGATCCACGCCGTCGAGGGGGTGCCAGAGACCGTCCTCCGGGCGCCACGGCCCGGTCCACTCGGTCTTGGGGAAGGCCCGCGGGTACCGGTCCTGCCCGTGCGCCGGCCGCGACGGGGTGCAGGCCGCCTCCCAGGGCGAGGACTCGCCCTTGGCGAGGCGACGCTCGGCGTGCAGCAGCCACAGGTACAGGCCGATCCGCGCCCGATCAGCGTCTTGACCGGTCACGGCCTCCCAGGCGGCGGCGATGGGATCGATGCCGCATGGATCGCCTCCGGCGCCGTGGACCGCCTGGGCAAGGTCGATCTCGGGGTCGGCCCAGCCCACGGCCCCGAAGTCGAGCAGGCCCACGAGTTCGGTGCTGCGCGTCACCCAGTTCGAGGGGTGGAGGTCGAGGTGACAGGTGGCATCGCCCACCAGCACCAGCGACGCGAAGGCCTCCCGCAGCTCGGCCGGCAACTCCGGTCGCGACACGCGCAGTCGGGTGCGTTGCACCCAGTCCATCGCGCTCGCGCCGAGGGGCGCGCGCTGGCGGTGGAGGCGGCCGAGGATGGCGCCCGCGGCAGGGAGCTGGTCGGGGCGCAGGCGAAGGGGCCGGGGGTTTCCCTGGCGCACGTCGTCGAGCACCAGCGTGGCGCCTGCATCCGGGTGAACCCGAGGGGCGACGAAGCCGAGGTCGAGGCCAAGCACGGCGCGCTCGCGATCGGCGCGGGCGGGCTCGTCGTGGATCTTGATGAAGCGACGCTCGAAGCTGGCGTCGCGACGGCGATACACGTGCACCCCGGCGTGGGCGCCCACCAGATCGAGGGGTCCGAACTTGGCGCGTAGCGCCACCTCGTCGATCGCGTCGGCCCGCCCGTGCGCGCGGGGCAGTCCCGGCGGGAGCGGCATCACGTGGCTGTCTCGGGCGGGTCCCAGGACTCGAGGTCACCCTCCCTCAGCGCGAAGGGGAGCTTGATGTCGACCGTGAAGGTGAGACGAGGCTGGTCGCTCGGGTTCCGCGCCGAGTGGGGAACTCGCACGTCGAGCAGGCGCAGGGTGCCCAGGGGCCAGCGGGCCTCTTCCTCGGCGGGGAGCTGGCAGGCGAGGTGTACCCGCACCATGTCGTCGTCGCGCAAGTCGGTGTGCTTGGCCAGGTCGGCGCCGGGGTCGAGGCGCAAGAAGCCGGCGACGGGCGCGTTCGGCAGCCGGTCGAGGACGGCCATCGTGGCGGGACAGCGCGCGCGGTTGGCGGCGAAGTCGACGCCGGGGAATTCCTTTTCCCAGGGGCCAACGCGCAGGAGGAAGCCACGCCACTGGCCGCGGTAGCGCTCGCGCGAGGGCATGTCGACGAACAACTCGGCCGGGATCGACAGCGCCTCGGCGCGGATGGCCTCGGCGGCGGCGAGAATGTGCTCGGTGCCGGGAATGTCGGCGGGAGACATGCGCGGAATGTACCGCGCGTCGCGGACCTCGGAGGGGCGCTGGCCCTGCTCGCCAGCTTGATCGCCTTCTCGCCGCCACGAGCGGTTCGGGGGAGGTTGGGGAGTCAGGGCCGCCACCCAGGGGGTGGGCGGACCCGTAGCGGCTCGGATACCGTCCGCACGTGGTGCCCGCGCACGAGGATCCCGCCATCCACGCCTTGCTCGCGGGGGGGCCGGCGTTGCAGGTGGCGTGGCTGCGGAGGCGGTCGCTCCCAGCGGCGGTGTTGCTTCCCCTGCTCAACGCCTGCGCCCAGCGGTGTTTCTTCTGCGCCGGGCCGGGGACGACGATGGTGCCCGAGCGCGAGGTCACGTCCTGGGCGACGATCGACGCCCAGCTCTGTCCGCCTCCCGGCGTGTCGCGACTGCTCGTGGGCGGGAACGAGCCGACGCTACACCCGAGGTTCGCCAACGCGCTGCAACTCGCGCGCGATCGCGGCTTCGGCCACGTCGACCTGATGACCAACGGCGCCACGCTCATCACCGGCGCGCGAGCGTGGGCGGCGCTCGGCCTTCGCGAGGTGGTGGTGCCCCTCTACGGCACCCGCGCCGCGGAACACGACCCTGTCGCCGGGTCGCCCTGCTTCGACGCGGTGATGTCCGGGCTCCGCGCCGCGCAGGCGGCCGACATCCGCGTGTGGGTGCACACCCTCGCGACGCGGGAAACGCTGCCGCGGCTCGGAGAGCTCGCCGCGTTCGCCCGGGCGGAGTTCGGCACGCGCCTCGGCCTGGGGCTGCTGCGCCCCAAGCCGGTATTCGACTGGTCGCGACACGCGGTCTCCCTGGGACAGCTGCGCCGTGCCCTCGTCCATCTCGACGTGGACCTGCTGGCTGCGCCGCTTTGCCTCGCGTGGGGACAGGGTGACGACCTCGTCCCTGGGCCATCCAGCCCCGCCTCGGAACGTTCCCCACTAGCGACGATCTACTTCCTCACCCAGCGACGCCGCTACCTCCCGGCGTGCGACGGCTGCCCGTCGCGAGCGAACTGCGCGGGGGTGGTGGATGCCTACGCTACATCACCCTGATCGCCGCCGCGAGACCGTCGATCGCCTCCGCGATGCGCGCGGGCGGCGCGAGCGCGCCAGCGCAGATCACCCCGAGGAGCCCGAGGCCGACGAGCGGCGTTCCCTTCATCGAGGCCGTCACGGAGTCCACCCGTGCGGCAGCGTATTCTGTCGCGATGAGGGGCCCATTCACGGCGCGCCCAGCCGGTGGAGCACAATCTCGCTCGCGATGCCCATCCGGGGCGGCAGCCCGGTGTGCCAGTTGCCGCGGTGCACCCACAGCGCCGTGCCCTCGCGCTCGAACCGGCCCTGGTCGTAGGCGCCGAACAAACGGAGCAAGCTCCAGGGGCGGCCCACGTCCACGCCCACCTGTCCCCCGTGGGTGTGGCCGGCGAGCACCAGCTGGAATCGTCCCGGGGGCACCGCGTCGAATACCCGCGGATCGTGTACCATCAGCAGGCGACGGTCGGCGGGTGGGGCGGGCATGCGGGCGATCGCTGCCGCCGCGCGCGCGCGGGCGTCCTTCCAGTGGAAGTTCACCGCGGCCACCTCTACCGTGAGGTCGCCGAGCACCAGGAGCCGCGACTCGTCTACGAGGCAGTGCATGCCTCGGGCCTCGAAACCGGCGCGCAGTCGCTCGGCGACGGGGAGGTCGTGATTGCCGAGGCAGGCGACGACGGGAACGTTCAGTCGCGACAGGGCGTCGAGCACGAAGTCAAAGTCGCCCTCGGAGTAGGGCATCAGGTGGTCGCCGGTGACGGCCACGATCTCCGGCGAGAGCGCCTGGGCTCGCCCGACCACCGCGTCGAGGTCGCGGCGTGTCATCAGGGGGCAGCCGTGGAGGTCGCTCAGGTGGACGACGCGCAGGGCGCGCTCTCCGGTGCCCACCCGGTGCTCGCGGACGGTCGAGTGGCGCAGGTAGGTCCACGCCGTGCCGAGGAGAGCCAGGCCGAGCGGCCCGAGGAGCCAGGCCCCCGGCCACCAGTCCCGCGTCAAGAGCGCGTAGGGCGCCCAGAAACACAGCCAGAGCCCGGTCCACAGCGAGAACGCCATCGCCGCCTGCGCGAGCCGGGCCAGCGCCGTCCAGAACGGCCCCGGGTCGCGACGTAGATCGAGCGCGTGGAAGAGGCCGTAGATCGCGGCCGGTCCCACGGCGAGCGAGAGGCCGAGCGCCCAGGAACGAGCGCCCGAGAGGCTCCACAGCGTGGGGTAAACACCCACCATCGCCACCACGAGCACGGCCACGGCGTGGTCGTTGAGCGTTCGTCCACCGCGCCACACCCGCCAGCAGGTGAGCACCGCGAGGAGCGCCGCGGCGCCCCAGCCGAGAAGGTGAGCCTGCGCGCTACCCGCAGTCAACGAGGCAGTCGCTACCGGTGTCGTCGGGCTCGGGGCTGGACTCGCCACCGCCGGAACCATCGCAAGCGAAGAACAGCCAGGAGAGGAGGAGCATCATGCGGCGACCATAACTCACAGGCCACCGAAGAGGGCCTGGCAGTCTTCCAGCACGTCCTGGGGCGAGGTGCTGTAGTTCACGTCGTCGTACTCCAGCAGCACCGCGCCGTCGTCGCCGAGCAACCTCGTGATGCGGTCGGCAACGGTGGTGCGATCGCTCTCTGCGGCGCCGTAGTACAGCGCCAGCGTCTTGTCGTCGTCGGTCCAGAGGTCGAAGAGGTAGCCCTCTTCCTCAGCCCAGGCCTGGTTGGCGCTCGGTTCGTCGAAGGAAACGCCCACGATCTTGACGCCAAGGGCGTCGAAGTGTTGCTGGCGGTCGCGGTACCCGCAACCTTCTGTGGTTCAGCCAGCGGTGTTGGCGAGCGGGTAGAACCAGATCACCGTGGGGTGGCCCACGAGGTCGACGCTGGTGCGCGCGGTGCCGTCGCGGTTGGTGGCCGCAAACTCGGGAACGGGCACCGGCTCGCTCGGCGCCACGCCGTGGAGGCCTTGCGGCATCGGCTCGGCGCTGTCGCCGGTGTCGGCCGCGGGGGCGCTGGTGTCGGCGGAGACTTCGGCTTGGGGCTGTTTCGCCGCGCAGGCCACGAGGAGGAGCATCATGACGGCCGACTAACCGACCCCCCAGCCGACGAGGTCGCCGGGGACGTTGAAGTTGAGGACACAGCCGGGGTCGCTCACCTCGACGCGCGGGGCGAGGCGAAGGCGCTCGTCGAGGCGGCCGGGGCGGTGGGGCGCCGCGAGCCGCACCGGGTGACCGTCGCGACCCTGGAACCTGGGGACCGCGTCGCCGGTGGCGGCGAGCAAGGCGGCGAGGGTGTCGGGCCGGGGCGGCGGCAGGTCGACCGGGGAAAGCAGGCAGTCGCCCAGCCCATTCAGGGCGAGCCAGGCCGACGCTGCCGGGTCGGTGGCGGCCCAGTCATGGTTCTCGACCACGCGCACCCCGGCGGGGACCACGGCCCGGACCCGCGGGGCCTCGGCTCCGATGACGACCGTGACCCGCAGGCCGAGCGAGGCATAGGCACGGATGTGCCACAGCAGCAGCGGCTCGCCGTCGAGCGGGAGCAGCGCCTTGGGGCGGCCCATCCGGCGCCCGCCGCCGGCGGCGAGGACAACCGCTTCGCGCAGCCCCGCGTGTTCCACCTGGCCTCCGTGCTACATGTAGTCGGCACCGGGCGCTTTGCCCGGCGGAGAGGCCACCGCTTGCTGCCGAAGACAAAAGCCTGGTTCATCAGGCAGACTCCGATGCTCTCCGACCTGCCGGAGCGCGATAAGGACCTGTTCGATCACGTTGGAGAATCCATGGATCTCCGGCGGAAAGCGCTGATCTGGGAGCCCGGGGACAGCACCTCGTCCGTCTTCCTGGTGCGCGCCGGGATTGTCAAGCTGAGCAAGACCAGCGACGAGGGCCGCGAGTTGACGCTCGGCTTCTTCACCCGTGACCAGTTTCTCGGCGAGCTCGGCATCGTGAGCGATGCAGCGCACGACACCATCGCCGAGGCTTACGAGGACACGCAGTTGTTCCGCGTGCCCAAGGACGACTTCGTGCGCGTGATGATGCGGCACCCCCCGCTGGCGCTCCGGATGGTGAAGCTGGTGGGCGAGCGGCGGCAGCGCCTAGAAAACCGTGTGGAAAGCCTATTGTTCAAGAGTGCGCACGCCAGGCTCGCGGGGCTCTTTCTCGACCTGGTCCGCGACTTTGGCGTCCGTGACAGCCGCGGGCACATCGTGAACCTGAAGCTCACCCACAAGGAAATCGCCAACTTGATTGGTGCTACTCGCGAGACGGTGAGTTTCGCCATTCTCGACATGCGCCGCGACGGGCTGATTCTCACCGAGGGCAAGCGGGTGATCATGGTCGACGAGCTCAGGCTCCGGCACCTGCGCGACAGCTGAGCAGGATGGCAGGGATGTTGGCCGCGACCTGGCTCCCGGCGATGCTGGGCTGCCTGCCGCACGGGGCGATGGGGGGGCGGGGACGCGAAGAGGCGCGCGCCTACGACATCGAGGTCTCCGACGACCAGGGCCTCGCCTGCGCCGCCCGGCTGAGCCTGCACTACGCCGAGGAATTCCGCGACCAGAGCATCGGGTGGCTGGCCTGCCTGCACCCGCCGGGCGCCGCGCCCATCGCGAGCGAGTGTGTCGAGCTCCGCGCCTTCCCCACCGGCGAGGTGCTGGAGGTGCGGGGGCTTGCCGAGCGGCCGGCCCTCGCGCGTCTCGATCTCCTATGGCCGATGCTCTCCCCCGCGATCGGGAACGGGGCGGTGATCACCAGCTGGCCCCTGTACTCCGGGCCGTCGCAGCCGGTGCGCGTGGTGGCGAGCGGCCGGTGGTCGCGCGAGGGGGACCAGCACGCCTGGCGAGCGACGCTGGAGGCCAACGACCCGTCGCTGGTGCTGGCGGGCGAGGTGGAGGCCCGAGTGAGCGTGGGCGGCGGCTCGGTGCGGCAGGCCGAGTGGAACGCGAGGCGCTCCGCGTGCGCCGGTGACGACTGCGTCGACTGGACGACCACCGGGCGCTTGCGCGCCGTGGGGATGGTCCCGGCGCTCGCCAGCGCGGTGGTGGCCGATCGCGCGGCGGTCCTCGGGCGCCGACAGCCCGGCGTGACGACTGCCGCCAACTACACGAGAGTCTTGCGTGGCGAGGATACTTCAGCGCTTCCTGGCTGCGTCGCGGGTGCGCCTTCCGGCTGAAACTTGGTACAGTCGCGGCCGGAGCCGATGCCGTGAACCTCGAGCTGCTCGGTCGCCTAGCGCGCAGCGCGCGGTTCTTGCCGCGCGTGGAAGGGGCGGGTGCTTCTGCCGCGTTGGCGGCCCTGCCAGCGCTGGTCGACGGGCTGCCGGAACTGCGGCCAACGGGCGACGGCCGCGCGATGCCGCAGATTCCCGTGGCTTGTGGCGCCGTGCTGAACGGGGCCATCGAGCGCGCCCTGCGCGATGTCCTCGACGGGGCCCTCGCCGATCTTCCCCCCGTGCCTGCCGATGAGGAGGCCCGCAAGCTCGCGACCGACCCCGTGGTCGCGCTCCTTCGCCACCTGCTCCTGGAGGCCCACCCGGTGTCGCCGGGCGCCTGCGTGGTGATGGCGCTGGAGTACGCCCGGGTGTGCGCTAGCCAACTCGTCGACCCCGGCGCTTTGGTGGCCGAGCAGGTGAGGCAGTTCCGGGCGCTCCCGGCCGCGAAGCGCCACGTGGCGCACGCGCGCGTGGCCCATGCGATGCGAGCCCGCCTGTCGGTGGCCATCGTCGAGGAGGCCCGCGCGGGTCGTGCGCCCTCGGCGCTGCTGGCGGCGCTCGCCGCCAACCCCTTGCCCTACCTGTTTGGCCGGGGCGCCTTCGATGCGGAACTCGACCTCGGGCTGCTCCACGCGGTCGTGGGCGGAAGCGTGCCCTCGGAGCAGGTGGCCGCCGCGGTGGCTGCGCTGAGGCACGCGGTGGGCCTTGCCCTTGCCCGCCTGGCCACGCGGAAGGCCACGGCGGACGACCAGGCCCTGGCGCTGCGCGCCTGTGTCCCGCAGCTCGTCGAGCAGGGGCCTGCGGCAGCGGCCGACGTTCTCGCGGCCGACCCCGACACCTGGGCCTTCGTATTGCCGAACCTCGCCCGGTTCAGCGACCAGGAGCAGCTGGTGGCGGCGGGCCTGACCGCCGACCAGGCCAGGGCCCTGCTGCGTGTCGACGTTGCCATGGCGGTGGCCGCCTCGATGCGCGCGACGCTGCTCGCGCTGCGCGCCTGGGACGTGCTCACCACGCTGACGACGGCCTTGGCCCCGGTGCGCGACGACGACCCCGTGGAGCGACGGCTCGTGGTCCCGCGGGGGCGCCCAGTCGAGGCCACGGTCGTGGCGGTGTTGCTGTCCGGCGCGCGGGCGATGGGTGACGGCACGTCCTTGCCGGACGCGGCGAGCACGGCCTGGGAGTCGTGGACGGCCTCGGCGGAGGGGGCCCTGCGCGTCGACCTTGGCGTCGTGGGGCTGGTCATCTTCGGAGACCCGGTGGTCGCCGCGCGCTTCGCCGCGTCGTTGCGCGACCGGGGGACGGGCACCATCCCCGTGCCGCCCATCTCGGTCGCGACGGGTCGCGTCACCGGAGGCACCGACGGCGGGACGGTGCGCGTGGGCGGACCGGCGGTGAGCGAGGCCATGCGACTGTTGCCCTCCGGGCCCCTGTCGGCACGACCCGAGGGCATGCACTCCCTCGCGCGGTTGGCGGTCTACGCTGGCCAGCTCTCTGGGGCGGGAGTTGTAGTTGATGTCGTGACGACAGAGGCGCTTCGGCGCAGCGGACTGCAACCGCACCCGTCGAAGCGGCGTCCTCGGGGGGTGGCCGTGCGCGAGGTGTGGGACAGCGAGGAGGGATTGCTCGTGCTCGTCGACATCCCGGCGCTCGAGGGGGGATTCGAGCTGGTGCGGGTGTCGCCGGCGGACTGGTCAGCGCTCCTCGACGCCCCTATCCCCGTGGAGCCGACGCTCGACCCGTCCGTGCCCCCTGCCAGCGAGCTTTCGCGTGCACAGAGCCGCCATCGCTGGGGCCCGTGCGCGCCCGAGGATGCAGCGGCGCCCCTGGCCTACGAGGGCGAGTCGGACGACGACTTGCCCAGCAACCAGGACCAGTGCACCGCGACCAGTCTTGACGGGGGCTACGACGGCACTTGGGGGGCGAGGCCCACGCCGGGCACGGCCGCCACCCCCAGCGGCAGCGCCCCCGCGCCGCCGGCGCCTCCCTCGTCGCCGCCCCTCGCCCCGGCTGGCACCGACACCACCGCTCCGCCGGCATCTCCCGCGCCGCCGCCGCAGCGTGCCCGGCCGCGAGAGATCATCGTGCCCGAACTCTCGGAGGATCCCTTCGGGTTCGCCGTCGACGCGCCTCCGGCCATGGCCGATCCCTTCGGCGGAGGCGTGGCTTCCGACACCGCCGCCGGCGAAGGAGGTTTCAGCGACATCTTCGGCGTGCCCGCCGCGCCGGTCGACGCGCCGCAGCCCAAGCCAGGGCCACCGCCCACCATGGCGCCGCCGATGCTCTCTGGCGACGATTTCAGCCTCACGGTCGAGGAGGACGAGGGCGACGAGCTGTCCTCGCCATTCCTCCGGGCCGACGGCCGGGAGGTGGCGGAAGAGCACGTCGCCTTCGCGCTGCCCGAGGGCGTGAGCGGTGGCGAGAACCGGGCCATCGAGGAACTCGCGCCGACGAAGGGCCCCAAGCTCGCGGCGGTCGACTTCGGCTTCGTGCTGAATGGCTACGCCTGCTACGTGCTGCACGAGCGAGTCGTCTTCGGCCGCCCCTACGGCACCCGGCTCATCGATCATCATGCGTACGACACCGGCAGCAACCTCGATCGCGCCTACCAGATTTTCCTGCAGGACAAGATCCGAGAGGGCTTCATCCCGCAGACCGAGATGGTGGGTGACCTGCCCCGCGGCGTGACGGTCATGCCGCTGGAGCCCGAGCGGTTAGCGGCAGCGTGGAGGGCCTTGACCTGATCATCCTGGCCGCCATCGCCATCGCCGCCAGCGTGGAGCTCGGCGCGACCGCGGGGGTGGCCGCCGATTTTGCCGACGAACCCCCTGCTGGCGACGGCCACGCGCGGTTCGGCCCCGCGGGCACCCTGCGCACGCGGCTCGAGGTGGTTTTCGGCGCCGCCGCGCTCCGCGTCCAGGTTGCGGGCTTGACCGGTCCCGGTCGTGACACCGTGTACTGGTGGGAGGACGGGTGGCGGTCCAGCACCGATCACTGGACCTGGCTCGGCGGGGTGACGATCGGCGCGGGACCGATGGTGCGGATACCGCTTTCCCAGTCGGTGCAGGTCGGGGGTGGAGCCACGGCCGGCTTGATGGGCATCGGCGCTTTCCACGACTTCGGTGGCGAGACGCAGTACCTGCTCGACCCGGCCCAGAACGATCTCGACGACCCGGGCAACGTCGACCCCTACACGTTCCAGGCCGTGCCGAGCGCGGAGATGGTGGCTGCGCTTCGCCTCGGCCGTGGGCTGGCCGCGGAACTGGAGCTGGGGTATACGCTCGCCCTCGTCCCGGCGGCCGATCTTTCGGGGACCCCCCCCGAGTCGTCGGCGAGGCGGACGGCGTTCGCGCTGGGCGCCGTCTTCATCGCCTTCGGCGTGTCGGCGCCTGTCGCGCCAGGAAACTAGCCATGAAGCTGTACCGCGCCCGCATCCCCGCCATCGCCCACGCGGTGATCGAGCGGCTCTCCAACGAGGGCGACATCGAGGTCGATGCCGCCGACCGCGAGGAAGCCGCGAGTGACCTCGTCGCCATCATGGACTCGTACCTTCGTCGCGACAATGATCTGCGCGAAGCGGTCCGCGAGTTGATGGAGCGGAAGAACATTCCGTACGACCAGTACGGCAAGGTGAAGGGCGAGGTTGCCGACGGCTGGGGTCACCCCACGGGCGACGACGTGGACCGTTATCTCGCGCGCCAGTTCATCGAGAACTTCATGATCTCGAAGTTCGTCGGCGAGGTTTTCACTGACGATCGCGAGCTCTTCAAGAAGATCATCGACACCATCAAGCCCTTTGACGTCGACGAGCGCGCTCTGCGCGCCGAGGCTGAGGAGCGCATCAAGAACGTGCGCGAGGGCAGCGTGGAGCGGCAGGAAGCGCTGAGCCGGGCGCTCAAGGAAGTCCGCAAACGGCATGGGCTCCTGTAGGTGAGGGGGGGGACCGCAGGGCGGTTTCCCCCCACTACCGCCCGCGTCCCTCCGCGCGCCGACCTTCGGCCTCTGCGCTCCGGCGTTTGACGTGCTCGTAGCGCGGCAAGCGGCGGGCTCTCCTCCCCTTCCATTGCATGCTTTCGCTTACGACGCGGGTGGGGCGGTCGTCGCGGGGGGCGGATCGTCGTGACCCTGACCCGGGGGCACTCCCTCCTCCCTCCTCCCTAGGGCAGGTACCCGACGGGATCGACCGACTCGCCGTCGACGATCAGGTCGAAGTGGAGGTGCGGGCCGGTGCTCATGCCCGAGTTGCCCGAGTAGGCGATGAGCTGGCCGGCGAGCACTTCCTCGCCCTCGTCGACCACCAGCACGGCGTTGTGGCCGTAGCGGGTGTACACCCCCTCGCCATGGTCGATGATCACCTGCCGGCCGCTGCCGCCGCTCCAGTCGGCCGTCACCACCGTGCCATCAGATGTCGCGACAACAGGTGTATAGTAAGGAACGCCGATGTCGATGCCGCTGTGCATCGTCCAGCGGCCCCCGAAGGGGGACCTGCGGTAACCCCACTCGCTGGTCAGCGTGCCGCCCTCGACTGGCCACAACTGCGGGAGGGCGCCTCCCCGGCGCTGCAGCAGGAGCGCGTCGTCCTCGAGCGCGTCGAGCCGGGACACCACGTCGTCGAGGTCGAGCGCGATCTCCTCGCTCCGCTCGACGATCGCCAGGGCGAGGTCGGCGGGCTCGCCCCCGGGCCACTCCAGCGTCGCCGGGACGGCCTCGCCCGCGAGCCACGCCTCGTAGGCCTCCATCTCGCGGGCATCGAGCGGCCCGGCCCCGGGCAGGCGTCCCTCGCGCGCGAGGGCGCGCACCTGGTCGTCGAAGGCCTCTACCCGCCCAGCCAGTCCTTCCATGTGGGCCAGCCTTGCCTCGGTTGACTCGAGGCCCGTGCGCAAGCGAGCGTTCTCGGCGAGGAGCCGCCGCGCCTGGGCAGCCTTTGGCAAGGCCCAGCCTGCTGCCACCAGCAGCACGAGCAGCGCGGTGCTGGCCACGATGGCCACGCGCGCGCCGAACTGGACCGCGCGCGCGCTCACCTCCACCTGCCGCACCTGCCCGTTGGCCCCGCGCGGCACGATCAGGATGGTGAAGCCGCGCTTGGACTGCTTCTGCATGCCTCGCGAGTAACCGGCGGTGGCTACTCGAGTTCTGCGTTGGCGTTCGCCAGCAACGGCTTGAGGCGTTCCATGATGCGCGTGTGCAACTGGCTGACCCGGCTCTCGGTCACGCCCAGCAGTTGGCCGATTTCCTTGAAGCCCAGCTCCTTGAAGTAGTACAGATCCACGATCATCCGGTCGCGCTCGGGCAGTTGTCCCACGATGGCGCGCACGCGGGCTCGGAAATCGTTGACCTCGAGGATTTCGCCGGGCGTCTCGCCCTCGTGGGCGATGGTGTCGCCGAGCGTGTGGTCGTCGTCGATGCCCTCTTCCATGCTCACGACGTTGTGAATCAGGCTGTTGTCCTGCAGGTCCTGCAGGCGTGCAGGGCTCACCCCGAGCGCGGTCGCCAGCTCCGCCTCGGTGGGCTCTCGGCCGAGGTCGCGGGTGAGCCGATCCTTCTCGGTGCGGAGCCGTTCGCCGCGATCGCGCACCGACCGCGGCACCCAGTCCATCTTGCGCATCTCGTCGACGATCGCGCCTTGGACGCGGATGCGCGCGTAGCCGGAGAAGCTGATGCTTCGGTCCTCCTCGAAGCGGTCGACGGCTTCCAAGAGCCCCAGCGTTCCCATGTGGATCAGGTCGCCCACGTCGATACAGCTCGGGTAGCGGCTGGCGAGGCGGTAGGCCACGCGGCGCACCATGTTGAGATGGTCCTCGATGAGCTTGCGCCGCACCTCGGGGTCGAGCCGCTCCCTGCGTGTGGGTCGCTCCTCGTCGATGAAATCGAGCGGGCGTTGTGCGGCTTGCGCCTTCTGGACCAGAGCCATGTGGTGTTCCTCTTTGCTCGGTCGCCCGCGTCGGGGCGCCACTCCAGTCAACGGCGAGGCGCGACCGGTCTTGAGGCTTTCTTGCGACATGTGTCTTGCAAATAAATGACGTAGTACCTGCTATCGGTCAGGGCCCGTCGTTGTTTAGCCCCCGGCATCTTCGTCGCGAGTGATCTCATGGGCGTCCTCGAGTTGTGGCAGGATCTGGTCGCGCAATGCGAAGAACGCGGGCTTCTCGGACTCGGGGAGCGGCTTGGTCACCGGGACGATCTGCTTCATGGGGTCCTTGTGAACGCCGTTGACCATGAACTCGTAGTGCAGGTGCGGCCCGGTGGACATGCCCGTGCTGCCGACGCGCCCGATGAGCTGCCCCTGGCGCACCTTCTCGCTGCGTTTGACCCCGATCGAGGACAGGTGGGAGTAGCCGGTGGTGTAGCCGCCCTCGTGCCGCACCTCGATGTGGTTGCCGTGGCCCCCCGCCCAGCCCGCCTTGGTGACGACGCCGTCGGCCACCGATCGGATGGGGGTGCCCGTGGGCGCAGCGAGATCGACGCCCTTGTGCGCGCGCATGGTGCCGAGGATCGGGTGACGTCGACCCGACGAGAAGCCTGAGGTCACCCGCGAGAACTCGATGGGTGACCGGAGGAAGGCCTTGCGGCGGGCGCTGCCGTCCGCGGCGTACCAGCTCACCTCGCCGTCGGCGCTGCGGTAACGGATGGCCGTGAAGCTCTTACCGCCGTTGTCGAGGATAGCGGCGCGGATATCCCCAACGCGCTGCTGGCCGTCGTCGTCAGTCAGCCGGTCGAGGACAAGCCGGAACCGTGCCCCCGCGACGAGTTCGGTGTTGAAGTCCACGTCGTACTCGAAGATCTTCGCCAGGTTGATCACCTGCGAAGGCGAGAAGCCCACGCTGGTGGCTGCCTCCCACAGCGACGAGGTGACGGTGACCGCCGCCGCCATTTCCTCCACGACGTAGGGCACCGGCACCTGCCGCGCCTTGTACTTGTCGCCCGTGCGTGCAATCTCGAAGGTGAAGGCGGGGTCGTGGTGAAGGCGCAGGCGGAAGGGTTGGCTATCCCCCTCGCGCCAGTCGATCAGGATCTCGTCGCCGATCGAGAGGCGGTCGAGGCCGTTTCCCGCGGCGGTGAGCATGGCTGCCGGCGCGCCCATGGCGCGGAGGATGCTCCCGGCGGTGTCGCCCTCGCGCACCTCGTGCCGCTCGGTGCGAAGCAACGGTGGCGGTGCGGCGAGGTCGGCGGTCACCGAGGCCATCGGGGGTTGCGCCACGGGCCGCGGCGCGGCCGCGACGTAGGCAGCGAAGCTCAACAGTCCGAGCACCACCGACGTCACGGCGACCCGCGAGAGCCTCATTTTCGTCCCCCAACGAACCAGACGACCAACACCACCGCGATGAGGAACATGCCCACCAGCGCCCCGGCGGCCAGGCCCTGCACCACGATCCACAGCGCGTTGCTGCGCTTCTTCTGGGGCGGCGGGGCGGGTCGCGACACGAGGTTCACCGGGCGCGAAGGCTCCGGCGGAGGCGCGGCCCGGGCCCTGGGAGACGGCGCCGGCGCCGGGATGACGCTGCGCACCGGTCCCGGCGGCGGCGCTGGCCGCGAGGTCTGGTCGAGGAAGGCGGGGCGCTCGACGTTGAGCATCGTGGCCTCCTGTGGCAGCGGGTCGAGCCCGCGCGGCGGCGAGGGCGACCCCGACGCCGACCGTGACGCGAGCGTGGGGGCGTTGCCCTGCCAGCGCGGCGGCCCCTGGGGCACTGCCGACGACGCGCCCGCCAGCGACGGCACGGCCTCGTCACCATCGCCATCGCCATCGGCGATCGACACGGCCTGGCCCACCAGCCCGGCACCGTCGCGCGCGTCGCGACGGGCGGCCTCCATCGCCGTCGGCACCGCCGCCGCGGCCCAGGAGCGTAGGCCCGTGCCGCGGAGGAGGTCGGCGGCGGCGATCAGTTGCCGCTCAACCGTGGCGCCATCGGGCCGGTCTTGCGGCTTCCACGCCATCATCTGCCGGAGCACCGGCACGAGCTGGGCATGAGTCCCCGAGATCTGGCCGAGCCGCTCGTCGAGCCGCTTCTGGTGCACGTCTTCCCTGAGCTTGGGCTGCCCGAATACATCGCCAGCGGCCGCCTCCCAGAGCGTCAGCGCCAGGCCGAAGATGTCGGCTGCGGGGCTCACCTCGCCGGTGATGATGTACTCGGGCGCCATGTAGTTGAGCGTGCCCAGGACGAACTGCCCGGTGCGGCTCTCGCGCGCGGCGAAGCGCGCCTGTGCCACGCCGAAGTCGAGCAGCCTCACGCCGCCCTTGTCGGTGACCATCACGTTGGCCGGCTTCACGTCGCGATGCACGACGTTGAGCGCCTCGCCGGTAGACGGGTGCCGCGCGGTGTGGGCGGTGTGCAGCGCTCCTGCCACGGTGGCGCCGAGTTCCGCGAGCGCGCGGGGTGGCGGCCGCTCAGACTTGGCGATCAGCGCGTCGAGATCAATCCCCTCGACGTATTCCATCAGTACCGCATCGCGACCTGCTACGCGCACGAGCTCCAGCACCTTGAGGATGTGCTCGTCTTGCAGCAGGCCCAGGAGGCGCGCCTCGTCGCGGACGCGCGACACGAACATCTCGCCATCGGGGTGGTTCTCGGCGAGCACCTTCACCGCCACCGGGCGCCGGAAGCCACGCGAGCCGACCAACTCGGCGAGGTAAACCGTGCCGAAGGCTCCGGACCCCACTACTCGCGAGAACATCAACCGTCGCACGGCACTCCCTTTAGTCGGGTGGCCGTGACTTCGCTTCTACTCGTTTACCGGCGTCATCCAGAGGGTCTGGGCCGACACCCCGAGACGCTGGAGCGCCCGGTCGTAGCGGTCGCCCAGCGGGCACTCGAACAGCAGGTCGGGCGTGGCCTCGACGTACACCCAGGAGCCTTCCTCCAACTCGCGGTCGAGCTGCCCCGGGCCCCAGCCCGCGTAGCCCAGGCAGAGCGCAAACTCGGAACTCGCCGCAATCAGGGCGGCTAGGCGCTCTCGGGAGGGGGAGATGCCGATCCCCGAGACCGTCCATCCCTCGCGACACACCCCGCGGTAGAGCACGAAGCCGCTTCCTCGCTCCACTGGGCCGCCCCACAGCGCGGGCGACAGGAGGGGACCACTTTTCCCCGGCAGGTCGAGGTGGCTCGCCACGTCGCCGATCTTGACCGGCGCCTCGCGGTTCACCACCAGCCCCAGCGCACCCTGCGAAGAGTGCTGCACCAGCAGCACCACCGCGCCCCCGAAGTTCGGGTCCCGCATCTGGGGGCTGGCGACGAGGAGCCCGGGTTCCATCTACCCGGCGCCGCCCAGCTCGCGCAGCGGCTCGATCTGCGGCTGGGCGCCGTTCCGGATCACGTCCTCGTTGATGACCACTTCCTTGATGTTGTCTTGCGATGGCAGCTCGAACATGATGTCCAGCATCACCGACTCGAGGATGGTGCGCAGCCCGCGGGCGCCGGCCTTCCGGGTGACGGCCTTCTCGGCGATGGCACGCAGAGCCTCCGGCGTGAAGGAGAGCTTGACCTTCTCGAACTTGAACAGCTTCTGGTACTGCTTGACGATGCTGTTGCGCGGCTCCGCGAGCACGTGCACCAGGTCGTCTACCCCGAGCGGGTCCATGACGGCGAGTACCGGCAGGCGTCCGATGAACTCGGGGATCAACCCGAACTGCTCGAGGTCTTCCGGGGTGAGGATGCGCATCAACTTCTGCGCCACCTCGCCCTTCTCGCCGCGCTCGTGCCCGAAGCCCACGGTCTTGCGGCCGGTGCGTTCCTGCACCAGGCGCTCGATGCCCTCGAAGCTGCCGCCGCAGATGAACAGGATGTTCGTGGTGTCGACCTGCAGGAATTCCTGGTTGGGCAGCCGCTTGCTGCCCTTGATCTGGATGCTGGCGTTGCTGCCCTCGAGGATCTTCAACAGCGCCTGCTGCACCCCCTCGCCGCTCACGTCGCGACTCACGGAGCTCGAGAAGCTCTTGCGGGCGAGCTTGTCGACCTCGTCGATGTAGACGATGCCGCGCTGGGTTTTCTCCACGCTGTTGCCGCTGGCGTGGAAGAGGTTGAGGATGATGTTCTCGACGTCCTCGCCCACGTACCCGGCCTCGGTCAGCGCGGTGGCATCGGCCACCACGAAGGGCACGTCGAGCAAGCGCGCGAGGGTCTGGGCGATGAGCGTCTTGCCGGTTCCCGTGGGGCCCACCAGGAGCACGTTGGACTTCTGGATCTCCACGTCGCCCGGGCGCGCCTTCCCCTGCTGGTTGGCCTCGAGGCGCTTGTAGTGGTTGTACACGGCCACCGCGATCCTTCGCTTCGCCGCGTCTTGCCCCACCACGTACTGGTCGAGGAAGGACTTGATGCGGGCGGGCGAGGGGATCTTGCCGCTGCCGAAGCTGATGCCGGTGGCGCTCTTGTTCTCGCGGATGATGTCGAGGCAGAGACGAATACACTCGTTGCAGATATAGACGTTTGGACCAGCGACAATCTTCTCGACGTCGCGCTGCGGCTTGTGGCAGAAGCTACACGACAGAGACGACTGGCTGGAGTACTTCGGCATCGGCTCCTCGGTGCGGCGCTACAGGGACACTCTAAGCGTGGCAGGATCAGGGCGTCAACGTGCATTCGGCACGTCGAGCGTATGCTTGATACGAAACGGTCATGCCTGCCGCGAGCGACTACTACGCCTTGCTCGGTGTCGCCCGCGACGCGACGGCCAAGGACATCAAGAGGGCCTTCCGCGCCGCCGCCAAGGAGTGCCATCCCGACGTGGCGGGCGACGACCCCGAGAAGACCGAGCGTTTCAAGATGCTCCGCGCCGCCTACGAGGTGCTGGCCGACCCGGTGAAGCGCGCCGCCTACGACCGTCGCCTCGATCGCCGCGCCAACCCGAGCCCCTTCTACGGCAGCCACTGGAAGCACGCCGGCAAGCCGACGGCGTCCACCACCGCGCACGCGCCCGGGGGCAACGACCTCGACCTCGAAGACCTGTTCAACGACTTCGGGGGCATCGACCTGGGCTTCGGCAAGGCGCCGGGGCGCACGCCCGGCCACGCCACCACGGCGCCGCACGGCAAGCCTCCGCCGCAGGGCGACGGCTGGTACCGCCAGACTCATGCCCGGCCGGCCGGTCGGTCTCGTCCCTCCGAGGCCAGGGCCGAGCCCTCCGGTCACGCCGGGCCCCCGGTCCAGGGTGACGACGTCAAGGTGAAGGTCGACGTGCCCGCCGGCATCGCGATGCGCGGCGGCCTCGTCACCGTCACCTACGTGCGCCTGGTGCGCGGCGACGACCTGCGCGCGGTGCACACCATCGACGAGTTGCACGAGCTGCGGGTGCCGCCCGGGGTGCGCGAGGGCGAGGTGCTGCGCGTGGAGCGCCACGGGCACGCCGGTCCCAACGGCGGACCCTACGGCGATCTCGTCGCCACCGTACACATCGTCGGGCCTCGTCCCGGGGCGGCCGCGCCGGGCGACGCCGAGGGCGCGCGCGGTCCCCGGATGCGCATGCCGGCGTCCGGCGAGGGCGTGGTGGCCGAGGGCGATGTCGACGTGCTGCGCTTCGATGTCGGGGTGGTCGAGGCCATCCTGGGCGGGCGGGTGGAGGTCGACACCCCCCAGGGGCGCGTGCGGGTGACCATCCCCCCCGGCACCAGCTCGGGCACGCGCCTGCGACTGCGGGCGCGGGGCAACAACGGTCACGACGGGGCCGCTCGCGATCTCTACGCCGAGGTGCGGATCGTCGTGCCCGCGGAGATCGACGAGGAGTCGCGTCGGCTCATCGAGGAGTTCGGGCGGCTCAACCCCGGGGAGTAGCGCGGGGGCGTGGCGACGGCATCGGGGTGGGCTACGCTGCGCGTCATGGCCGACCCCGAGGAAACCGCGGCGGAACGCGCCGAGCGTCCGGGAGGGTGAAGGACCTCCAGGACATCGTGCTGCTCCGCGAGGGGGGGTCGCGATCGACGAACCAGGGTGAAGTCGCGTTGGCGCCGTCCGCGCGCCGTCGCCAGGAGAGTGGCTCGCACAGGGCCCACGGGGAACACAGAGTCGAGAGGCCGACCGCGCCACCGAGGCAGTGAGTTCCAGGCTTTTTCTCTCAGTGACTCTCCAGCTCCACGATCGGTGTCGCGACCGGCCGAAACACGCCGGACCCGAGCGCGAGGGCCAGCGCCTCGTCGGCGTCATCGACGAAGTGGTAGCTCAGCTCGTCGCGGAGCACCTTGGGCACGTCGTGCAGGTCGCGCTCGTTGAGCCGCGGCATCACGATCTCCTTGATGCCGGCGCGCCGGGCGGCGAGCACCTTCTCCTTGATGCCGCCCACCGGGAGCACCTTGCCCCGCAAGGTGATCTCCCCGGTCATCGCGAGGTCGGACCGCACGGGCACGCCCGTCAACAGCGACACCAGCGCGGTGGTGAGCACCACGCCCGCGCTCGGGCCGTCCTTGGGGATGGCGCCGGCCGGCATGTGCAGATGGTACTCGTTGTCGGCAAACACGGAGGGCTCGAGTCCAAACTGCGCCGCACGCTCGCGCACGAAGCTCATCGCCGCCTCGCAGCTCTCCTTCATCACGTTGCCGAGTGAACCCGTGATCTTGAGCCCGCGGGGCCCCGGCATGCGCGTGGCCTCGATGAACAGGATCTCGCCGCCCGACTCGGTCCACGCGAGGCCGATGGCGATGCCGGGACGGTCGGTGCGCTCGGCCAGCTCGGGGTGGTGCTTCGGCGGGCCCAGCCAGGTGGTCACCTGGGGCTCGTCGAGCACGAAGGGGGCGGCGTCGCCCTCCACGATCCGTCGCGCCGTCTTGCGGAACAACGACGCCAGCTCGCGCTCCAGCGAGCGCACGCCGGCCTCCCGGGTGTAGCTGCGGATCAGGTAGGCGGCCACGCGCTCCGGGATGTCGAGGTGCCCCTCGGCGATGCCGTGCGCCTCGCGCAGGCGACGGTAGAGGTGCTGCTGGGCGATCGCCAGCTTCTCTTCCTCGATGTAGCCGTGGAGCCGGATGATCTCGAGGCGATCGTGCAGCGCCGCCGGGATGGGATCCTCCACGTTGGCGGTGCCGACGAAGAGCACGTTGGACAGGTCGAAGGGCGCGTCGAGGTAGTGGTCGCGGAAGGTGCTGTTCTGCTCGGGGTCGAGCACCTCCAGGAGCGCGCTCGCCGGGTCGCCCCGGAAGTCGTTGCCGATCTTGTCGAGCTCGTCGAGGATGATCACCGGATTCTTCGTGCCGGCGCGCTTGAGGGACTGGATCACCCGCCCCGGCAGGGCGCCCACGTAGGTGCGGCGGTGGCCCCGGATCTCGGCCTCGTCCTTCATGCCGCCCAGCGCGATGCGCTCGCACTTGCGACCGAGGGCGCGGGCGATGCTCTTGCCGAGAGAGGTCTTGCCCACGCCCGGGGGGCCCACGAAGCAGAGGATGGGCGACTTCGCGTCGGGCTTGAGCTGCCGCACCGCGAGGAACTCCAGCAGCCGTTCCTTGATCTTGTCGAGACCGTAGTGATCCTCGTCGAGCACTGTGCGCGCCTCGTGCAAGGACGTGTTGTCTTCCGTCTGCACCTGCCAGGGCATGGCCACCAGCCAGTCCAGATAGGTGCGCGCCACCATGTACTCGGCCGCGTCGACGTGGATCTTCTTGAGACGTTCGAGCTCGCGGCGCGCCTCCTTCTCCACCTCCTCCGGCATCCCGGCGGCGCGGATCTTCTCGTCGTAGGCGCTGACCTCGTCGACGACGGTCTCGCCGAGCTCCTTCTGGATCGCCTTGAGTTGCTCGCGCAGCTGGTACTCCCGCTGGCCGGCGTCCATCTGCTTCTGCACGTCGTCGGCGATCCGCCGGCGGAGCACGGCGTATTGCTGGGCCCGCTCCATGAACCAGGCCAGGCGCTCCAGCCGCTTCACGAGGCTCGGCTCGGCGAGCAGCTCCTGCGCCTCGGGGGGGACGATCCCGATCTGCGAGGCGAGGTGGTCGCACACGCGGCCGGGCTCGGACTGCATCTCGATCGCCTTGTCGAGGGCATCGGGCGGCTTGTCGGTGGCCGAGGTGTTGAACACGTCGCGGGCCAGCTCGATCACCCGCTTGGTGGCGGCCTGCACGAGCTTCGGGTCGCCCGGCTGGGTGACGAAGCGCCCCGGCGTGCAGCAGGTGCCGAGGTTCTGGCTCTCGTGGAAGTCGCTCACCGTGCAGCGCTCGCCCACCTCCACCAGCGCACGCACGCCGCCGTCGGGGAGGTTCATCGTGCGGTGTACCCTGGCGAGCACGCCCACCTTCGCGACGTCTTCCGGGCCGGGGTTCTCCAGCCCCGGATCGGTCTGCAAAACGCACACGAGGTCGAGCTTCTGGTCGAGGTGGGCGTCGAGCGCGCTGACGCTCGGCCCGCGGGCGAAGGTCAGCTGGGTGATTTGACCCGGGAACAGCGCCTGCTTGCGCAGGGCCACGGTGGGGACGTAGCGTGCCATGGAATCTGGGCGCCTAACGTTGACACCGGCCCGCGGCCTTTCTACAAACGTCACATGGGCAACCTCTCCACGCAGAAGGCACCGCAGGCGTAGCAGGCCAGCGCCGGTCTCGGCGCTGCGGTGTCCACGCGGGAGGGCGGGAAGCAGGTCGCCGTCCACCTGATGCAACGCGGGCGCAAGTCCACGGCGGCGGCCGTGGAGTCGCGCCGCGCCGGGGAAACCGACGAGGCGGTGAGGGCCGCGCTCTCGCAGTAGCCTCCAGGCGTTGTAAACTGCGGGGCCCGTGGCCCAGGCCCAGCCCGTCCAGTTCGGTGAGTACCAGCTCATCGAGCGCCTCGCGACCGGCGGGATGGCCGAGGTGTACCTCGCGCGGAGCAGTGGCATCGAGGGCTTCGAGAAGCGGCTGGTCATCAAGAAGATCCTCCCCGAGCTGGCGCAGAACCCGCGCTTCGTCCAGATGTTCGTTCACGAGGCCAAACTCTCGGTCTCGCTGAGCCACCCCAACATCGTCCAGGTCTTCGACCTCGGGAAGGTCAACAACGACCCCTACATGGCCATGGAATACATCCACGGCCGGGACCTCACCTCGATCATGCGCGCGCTGCGTCGTAGCGGCGAGCGTATGGATGTGGGGATCGCCGTCTACGTGGCCGGCAAGGTGCTGCGCGGCCTCGGCTACGCCCACTCGCGCACGGCGCCGGACGGGCGCCCGCTCCACATCGTCCATCGCGACGTGTCGCCGCACAACGTCGTGGTGAGCTTTGAGGGCGAGGTGAAGCTCGTCGACTTCGGCATCGCGCGGCTCGTGGGCGAGTCGCTCGGCGAGGCGGATCCCTTGCAGGCGGGCCGGCCGGGCGGCGGCAAGTTTGCCTACATGTCGCCCGAGCAGGCGCAGGGCCTCGCCGTCGACCACCGCTCCGACGTGTTCTCGCTCGGCGTGGTGCTCTTCGAGATGCTGGCCGGTCGGCGGCTGTTCGCCAACGACGATCCCGACGAGAAGCTCAGGCAGGTCATCGCCTGCGAGGTGCCCGACATCCGCGCCATCAACGAGGCCGTGACCGACGCGCTGCATGCCATCCTCTGCACGGCCCTGTCGCGCCGCGTCGAGGACCGCTACCTCGACGCCGCGTGCTTCGAGGAGGAGCTTCGCGCCTTCGCCTTCGCTCAGGGTCTACGGGCCGACGGCAGTGCGCTGTCGGCGCTGGTCCGGCGGCTGTTCGCCGCCGAGCTGGCGGGCGACACCTCTGCCACCAACCTCGACCTCCTGGCCGGCGATCTCGACGCGATGCACACCGGGGTCGACCACGAGCCGAGCATGTCGGCCTCCACGAGCGAGAGCGCCTCCGCCTCCGAGGAGCGTGCGCACCACCGTTTGCTCGGCGTGCACGGCGAGCGCAAGAACGTGGTCGCCCTGGTGGTGGAGGTGAACGGTCTCACCGAGTTCTCCGCTCGCGCCGAGACCGAGGACGTGGGCCGCGTTCACTTCAAGATGCTGCGGATGGTGCGCACGCTGGTGGATCGCATGGGCGGCGTGGCCGAGCGCTTCGACGACGACACGCTCTTCGTGTTCTTCGGCCTCCCGCGGGCCCACGGCGACGACCTCGACCGGGCGCTCGGCTGCGCGCGCGAGTTCCACCGGCTCGCGGGCCGGCTCCGGCGGCGCGGCTTCGCGGTGGAGTTCAGCGTGGGCGTTCACGTGGGCGAGCTGAACGTCGGGCGCCAGCGGGGTCGCCACTACCGCTTCACGGCGCGGGGCGACACGCTCAAGACCTGCGTCCGCCTGGCCTACGCGGCCGACCCGGGCAGCACGCTGGTGTCGGACCGGGTGGCGGCGCTGGCCGGTGACCGTTTCCCTTTCGAGCGCGGCCCGGAGCTGCGTCGCAAGGGCACCCGCGGGCATCGCTCCACCTTCGTCCTCGGCGAGGGGCGGCGTCGCGCCGGGCGCGGTGTCGTTGGGCGCTGGCTGCGCCGGGGCAACGAGCTGGAGGTGCTCCGCGACGCCATCGGCGGCCTGCGCGAGGGCCGCGGGTCGCGCATCGGCGTGCACGGCGACGCCGGCATGGGAAAAACGCGCTTCTTCCGAGAGCTGCGCGAGCTCGCCTCGCGGCGGCAAATCCCGGTCTTCCACGGTCGCGCGCTCCCCTTCGGCGCAGATCGCCCCTTCGCGCCCTTCCGCGACCTCATCTCCGACATCCTGGGCATCGAGGCCGATACCCAGCTCGTCGAGGTCAAGGAGCGGCTGCAACGGCTCGCGGCCCTCCGGCTGGACGAGGTGGACATCGCGGTGATCGGCTCGCTCTACGCCGTGGAACTCGGCGACAAGGGCCTACCGGCACGCGAAGCGATCGACACGGTGCTGGTGAAGCTGGTGCGAGGACTGGCGCGGGAGCGGCCCACCATCGTGATGCTGGAAGACATCCAGTACCTCGACACGCTCGAGGGCCAGCTGTTCAACCAGTTGCTTCACGCCACCGAGGGCGAGTCGGTGTTGTTGCTTGCCAGCTGGCGAGGCGAGGCACCTCAGGGGTGGGCGGCGCGCATGGACGTGGTGCACCTGCGGCCCCTGGAGCCCGAGACGCTGGAAGCCCTGGCGGCCGAGGTGCTGGGCGCCGAGTCCATCGGCTCGGATCTGTCGCGACTTGTGCGACGCACGACGGAAGGCAACCCCCTTTACCTGGAGGAGGTGCTCAAAGCGCTGCGCCAGGTCGGCCGGATCTGGTACGAGGGCGGCCGCGCCCGCCTGAAGGATCCCCAGCTCGATCCACGCATCCCCGACACCCTCCAGGGCCTCATCGCCGCGCGGGTGGACACCCTCGATCCGCTCGCCAAGGGGGCGCTCCAGGTCGCGGCGATCGTCGGCCTCGGCTTCTCGCCGGTGCTGCTCGGCGAGGCCGTGGGCGCCGACGAGCCAATGGCGCTGGTGGGCGAGCTGGTGCGCGCCGGGCTCGTGGTACCGGACGGGCGCTCGCCCGACACCGCCTACTCCTTCGCCTCGGTGCTGGTGTGGGAGAGCGTAGATAGGGGTATTCTCGGCGTACAACGTCGTGAGTACCACCGCATGGTCGCGGCGGCGATGGAGCGGGTGTACGCGGGGCGGCTCGAGTCGGCCATGGAGAGCTACGCCCAGCATTGCCAGGCCGGCGGGCGGCAACGCGACGCCGTGGCTGCCGTGCTCCGGGCCGGGGCAGATCATCGCAACGCACAGTTCTTCGAGCGCGCGCTGGACTGCTTCCTCCGCGGTATCGCCTGGCACGACGCGGCCCCGCGCGGCGAGAAGGCGCACGGCGTGGAGGCCGAGCTGCACGTGTGCGCCGGCGAGGTGGCGGCGTTGCTCGGGCTCCCCACGGCCGAGCGCATGTTCTCGGTGGCCCTCGACATCGCGAGCGAGGTCGGTCCCCGGTCGTGCGAGGCCCGGGCGCTCCTGGGGATCGGCCAGCTATACGCGCAGCGCGGAAAGCTGGCGGTCGCTCGCGCCAACGTGGAAGACGCGTCGCGCATCGCGCGGCGGCAGGGCGAGGTGGCCCTCCACGTGCAATGCCTGGAGTCGCTCGGCGCGATCGCGCTCGACGAGGGCAACGCAGAGGAGGCGCGCAGCTTCTATGCCGAGGGCCTGAGCGTGGCCGGCGAGCGGGGCGACCTGGCGGCGCGCATGATCCTGGGCCTTGCCTGCCACTCTCTCCGCAAGGGCGAGAACGCTGCCGCGCTGGCGATGCTGAAGGAGGCGCTGCCGCACGCCGAGCGTGCGACCGACCGCGTCCTCGCGGGACGAATCGTCAACAACATTGGCATCGCCTTCATCGACGAGGGCAAGCCGGCCGAGGCGCTCGTCGAGTTTCGCCGGGCGCTGGAGCTGCGACGGGGGCTCGGCTACCGGCGTGGCGAGGTGATCAACCTCCACAACATCGGCGACGCCTACTTCCGCATGGGCGACCACCCCCGCGCCTGGGCCGCCTTCGAGCAGAGCCGCGACCTCGCGCGGGAGTGCGGCTGGGAGCGCGGCGCGGTGCTCAACGAGGTGTACCTCGCCTACCTGCGCGGCGGGCGCGGGGAAGACGCCGCCCCGGAGCTGAGTCGTCTCGCGACGGTAGCCACCCGCCTCGGCGAGCCCGAGTCGGGCTTCACTGCCCGGTGGTTTGCAGCGCGCTTGCTGGGCGACAAGGCGGGCGAGGCCGCGGTGGCGTCGGAGGCCGCCGCGGCGGGCTTCCCGAGCCTCGCCCGGCAGCTCGGCCAGGGCTGAGTCAGGGCGTCGTAGGCGCAGCGGCTCGAGTCCAGCCGCATCGGCGAGGCGGTGAACTACGCGGCGCGTCTCTGCGGGCTCTGCCCGGCCCTGAACCAGGATCTCGTCGTGAGCGAGACCGTCTACGACGCGTGTCGCGAGCTCCACACCTTTCGCGAGATGCCGAAAATCAAGGTCAAGGGCATCGCCGGCGAGCCGACTCTATGGGCAGTCACGGGCCCCCGGAGGCCCGGCGGGAGCAGCACCTCGTGAACGTCTACGAAGAGAACCGCGAGATGCTGGAGCAGACCTGGGCGCGCGTGCGCGCGCGGCTCGACACCTACCCTGGTCGCCTCGGCGAGCTGGGGTTCCGCTTCTTCGACCAGGTGGGCGTGGACTCCCTGATCGCCACCGACGCCGCCCCCCTGCTCCACCTCCCCCTGTGGCTTCGTCGCGACGTCCACCCGCAGGCGATGGGCGACATCCTGGAGGGCACGGCGCTTTCCTACGCCTACGTGCGCATCCTCGACAACCTCGTGGACGAGCCCGAGTCGAGCGGCTCGGCGGCCCTGATGCACGTGGCCAACGCGCTGTTGTGGGACGCTCTCGACCTGTGGCGGCCGCACGCCAACGCGCGCGCCTGGGCGGCCTGTCGTGACGCATGGCTGCTGTACAGTGACCGCACGGAGGCCGAGCGCCGCATCGTCACTGGTCGCGACGCATATGCGTTCGAAGACTTCGTGGAACACGCCCAGAAGTGCGCGCTCGCCGAGGCGCCTCTCTACCTGGTGCTCTCTTCGAGCGGCGACGCCCGCACCTGGGAGTCGGTGCGCCCTCTGGTTCACGAGCTCGCGGTGTCCTACGGCCTGTTCAACGACGTGATGGGCAATGCCCGCGACCTCGAGCGCGGCGCGCACTCCTTCCTCCTGGCCAAGGCGCGCGCACTGGCGGAAAACCGGGGCGGTGGCGCCGACGTGGAGCGCATCCTCGCCACCACCTCGCTCCAGGAACGATTCCTCGACGAGGCCGCCGTCGCGCTCGACCGCGCCCGCCCCCACGCCGAGGCCCTCGACATGCCCAACTTCCCCATCTTCGCCGAGGAGCGCAAGGCGCGCCTTCGCCAGGTGAAGGAAGGAATCACGCTGCTGCGATTGGTGAGCTCGCTGGCAGCCTAAGGACAGCACCCCGGTGATCCGATCCCACGTCGTGAACCCGGAGTCCCCATGTCGGCCATGCCCTCGGCGCTGCAGGAGCTCGTCGGGCGCTCCCTCATCGACGCGGACTTCCGCAAGTCCCTCATGAGCGACACCCGCGGCACGCTGCCGCGCGAGGGTTTCGAGTTCGACGAGTCCACGCTCGCCGCCATCGAGATGGCCACACGCGACCCCGAGCGCGTGCGCAGCTTCTCCGATGCCTTCTGGGCAGAGTTGTTGGGTCGCGGCGAGTACCTGGTTTAGGGCGCGGCCATGCAAGTCCACCCGCTCGAGTTGGTGGTGCGCCAGCCAGAGGCGTCGCCCGAGGTGCGCCGCGTCGATCCCGGCGCGGCCTTGCTCGCCACCCGGCCTCGGCCGGTACCGGCCGAACTGCGCGGGGTCCACGGCGAGCACGTGCTCACCACCCCCGACCGCCGCGTGCACCTGCGCCTCGACGCCCAGGAATACCACCTGTGGACGCTCATCGACGGCAGGCGCACCGTGGCCGAGATCGCCACGGCCTACTTCCTCCGCCATGGCGCGCTCCCCGTGGGCCGCGTCGGCGCCTTCATCAGCAGCCTTCGCTGCCACGGCCTGGTGGAGGTGGCGCCGAGCGATTTTCTCCGCGAGCGCGGCGCCGGACTCGCCGAGTGGCGCTGGCACGGTGCCCACGACGTGGCGGAGCTGGCATGGCGGGCGGTGGGCCCGATGTTCCATGCTGCGATGGCGCCGATCTGGGCTGCCGTGCTGGGCCTCGGCGCCTACAGCTGGGCGATCGACGACCGGCTCGCGCCCACGGGCGCCGGGACGGTGGTGGGGGCGACCCTGCTCCTCGCCGCGATCCACGTCTTCGTCCACGAGCTGGGCCACGCGATGGCGGTGGTCGCCGCCGGGCGACAGGTCCGCTTCGCCGCCGTGGGACTGGCAGGCTTCTACGTGGACAGTACCGACCTGTTCCTCGGGACCCGGCGCGAGCACGCGATCGCGTCGCTCGCGGGGCCCTTCGCCACCGCGCTCCTCACTGCCGGCTGCGCGCTCCTGGCCTGCTCCGCGTCCGCCGAGCTCGCCGGGGCACTCCGGCCGGGGGTGTACCTCGGCCTCGGGGTGCTAGCCCTCACGCTCTACCCCTTCGCTCTCGACAATGACGGTCGCCGCGCGTGGAGCGACCTGTGCGGCGAGGCCGAGCTCGGCTGGCCGGCGGTGCGCGCCGTGTTCACGATGAGGGGGTGCCCGAGCCAGTGGACATACACCCTCGGCGCGGCGGCGATCCCCCTCACGCTCGTGCTCTCGCACTAGCGCCCCTCTCCCGCTTGGGGAAGGGGTTCCCGAGGGGCGGGACAGGGCAGGGACACTGGGACATCGACGCCCCACCCCCACGAGCCAACCGCCATTTTCGGCGCGGCACGCCCCTTGCATAGCTGTCTCAGGCCATGCGCGCCTTCCCCGCCCTGTTGCTGCTGGCCTGCTCCGACTACGAGTTTGCCGGTAATGCCGAGCCGCAGAAGCTCCCCGCCCCCGACATCGAGGTGACGCCGGCGTCGCTGAACTTCGCCACGGTGGGTGTAGGTTGCGACGCCGAGAAGCCGTTGACGATCACCAACGTCGGCGAGGCCCCTCTCACCATCGACGGCAGCGCTATCGAGGGCGACCCGGGTTTCGAGGCCGAACTCGTCGTGACCACGCTCGATCCTGGCGAGTCGGTGGTGATGGCGGTGCGCTTCGTGCCGGAAGACGCCACGCCGGGCCGCGCGAAGGTGGTGGTCACCTCCGACGATCCCGACGAGCACGTGTCCGAGGTGCCGGCCGTAGGCACCGGCGAGTTCGCGGGCCTGGCCACCGACAGCTTCGTGCAGGAGGTCGATCCGGTCGACGTGCTCTGGGTGATCGACAACAGCTCCTCGATGGGGACCGAGCAGGCCCGCGTGATGGCGGAGATCAGCGCTTTCTTCTCGTGGTTCGACACCCTGCGACTCGACTACCACATGGGGGTCATCGCCACCGACGTGGTGTCGCCGCAGTTCGCGGGCCAGCTCGTCGGGAGCCCCACCTACCTTGAAAAAACCACGCCCGACGCTGAGACCCGCCTCGCGGAGCGCATCAACCTCGGCACCGACGACATGGGCGACGAGTCGGGCCTGCTCGCGGTTGAGATGGCGCTCACCGATCCGCTGCTCAACGGCTACAACGCGGGTTTCCTGCGGCCGGACGCTCGCCTCGCGGTGATCTTCCTCTCCGACGAGCCCGAGCAGTCCGCCTACGACGCCCAGCACTACATCGACTTCCTAAAGACGCTGAAGTCCGACCCCTCGCGGGTGCTGGTGGCCTCGATCGTCGGCGACTACACCAACGGCTGCGCCAATACCTGCGACGACGTGGAGCAGCGGGCGGGCGCCGGTGACAAGTACATCGACGTCACCACCGCATACGACGGCGTGTTCGGCTCGATCTGCACCTGCGACCTGTCGCCCACGCTCGACGAGATCGGCATGAAGAGCACGCTGTTCTCACGATCCTTCGCCCTGTCGCAAGTGCCCAGCGACAGCACCGAGATTCGCGTCTGGATCGACGGCGAGGAGACCAGCGCCTTCGTCTACGACGCCGAGAACAACGCCGTGGTGTTCGACGGCGCGCCCCTCAATGGCTCGCAGATCGACCTCGAGTACCCGGTCGACGACGGCTGCGACGACTAGGCGCGCCTCACCAGGGCGCGATCTCGTAGAGCACGCCGCCCCGTGACACGGTAGTGTCGCGCCAGGACGCCACCGCGTAGAAATAGCCGTCGCGACAGCCCACGGCCGTCCCGAGGTACTGGTCGGCCTCGCTGGCGTAGATGTCGGCGTCCGCGTCGGCGCGTCCCAGGGCGCCGGGCGGGAGATCGAGAAAGATCCAGGCGCTGCCGCCGCCGCTGGCGGTGCTGTTGTCGGTGTAGTTGCCCACGAGCAGGTCGACGTTGCCGTCGGCGTCGAGGTCACCGCTCACCAGGCTCGCGCCCACCTCGATGCCAGCCTCGTAGATCTCGGTGGTGGCGTCGGTCCAGGCGTAGGTGCCGGGGCCCGGGTCGGCGAAGACCACCACGCCACCGTAGCGGTAGGCGGCGAGCGCCACGTCGGGCAAGCCCGAGCGGTCGAGGTCGGCGGGACGGGCCACGCCGCGGCTATTGGTGCCAAACCAGGCGGCGGCCGATGCGGGGCCGGTGAAGGTCCATGTCGCGCTGCCGAGCCCGGCGGCGCCGCCCGGCAGGCCGTACACCGCGCCCCCGTCGGCGGCGGCGTCGTCGACCCCGGACGCGCCGACGAGGAGGTCGTCGTAGCCGTCGCCGTCGATGTCGCCGCCCACCACGGTGGCACCGAAGTCGTCGCCCGCGGCGAGCCCGGTGAAGAGCGTGCCGTCGCTCGCGGAGAGAGAGCCCACGGCGCCGGCGAAGATCCCCACCAGGCCGGCGTCAACCTCGGCGGCGCCCACGGCCAGTTCGTCCACGCCGTCGCCGTCGAGGTCGGCGGCGTCGAGCGCCTCGCCCCACTCCGCCGTGGCCCACTCCCCGGTGACGGCGATGGCCGCGTCGGCCGGGGCGAGGCTCCCCGCCACCGGCCCGGCGAAGACGTAGGCCACGCCCACGTTGCCGGCGCTCCGGTCGCCCACCAGCAGGTCGGGCTGGCCATCGCCGGTGGCGTCGCGCATGCCGAGCGGGACGAAGCCGAGCTCGCTCTCGCCGTTGACCACTGCCACCGCGTCGGCCTCGGCGTCGCCGGTCCAGGCGCTGGAGGCGGGGAGCACGAAGGCGGCGCCCGGGCCGTGGAAGGGCGAGCCGATGACCGTGTCGTCGAGCCCGTCGCCGGTGATGTCGCCGAGGAGGCTGAGGTTGTCGATGGAGCCCATGCGCCCGTCGGCGGTCGCGCCCCCTTCCTCCGCCACGAACACGTCGCGCACGTCGACGTCACCGCTGTATGCGGGCTCCGGCCCGGGCTCGGCGCTGTCGGCGCTGTCGGCCGAATCCGCGCTGTCGGCAGCCGATCCGCTGTCGATTCCGCTGTCGATTCCGCTGTCGACCCCGCTGTCGACCCCGCTGTCGACCCCGCTGTCGACCCCGCTGTCGACCCCGCTGTCGACCTCGCTGTCGACCCCGCTGTCGACCCCGCTGTCGACCCCGCTGTCGATTGCACTGTCGCCGTCGCCGTCGCTGTCGCTGGTGACTGTCCCGTCCTTGCCCGGGTCGTCGACGCTCTCGCCGGGGTCTTCGCCTACGCAAGCGTAGAACATCGCGGTCAGGATCACGGGGCCTCGGGGACGCTCCGCGTCTAGTAGCTGCTCATTCCCCCGACGTCGGCCACTGTCGTGAAGCCAAGGCGCCTGAGGGTCGAGGCCGCCGAGGCAGATCGCATGCCGCTGGCGCAGTAGACGACCACCGGGCGGTCACTCGGGCCGATCTCCCCGGCGCGGCGCTCGATCTGGTCGACGGGGATGTTCACCGCGCCGTCGACGTGGCCGGCGGCAAACTCCGCCGGGGTCCGGACGTCGACCAGGGCGCCGCCCGCTGCCACCAGGGCTCGGGCGTCGGTCGAGGAGGTTTTTCCTGCGAAACGCGAGTACAGCATGAAGCTAACCATGGCGACAAGGACGACCCAGAAGAGGACTTTCACGAGGGACTCCGGAACTGCTGTTCGACGAGGCTGACCAGCGCGGCGGCGGCGGGGTGCACCACGCGGTAAACGCGTTGCCGCCCGTCGGTGGTGGACTCGATGACGCCGGCCTCGCGCAGCACCGCGAGGTGACGGCTCACGAAGGGCTGCGGCAGGTCGAGGCACTCCGCCATCGGGCCCACGCAGCAATCGCCGCCCAGCAGGCCGGCCACGATGCGCAGGCGCACCGGGTGGGCCAGGGCGGCAAACACCGCCGCTGCGGCGTCGAGTTGACCGGGGTCCAGTCGATCGGCGGCCTCGCTTCTCATATCTCACATATAAGATGTGTCGGCCGGCCCGTCAAGGGCTAGGCCGCCGCATGCGCCTGCGCCCGCTCTCGACGATGTCTCGCGCCGACGTGGCCCCGGTGATCGGCCTGCTCACCGACATCGACGACACCCTCACCCTGCACGGTCGCATCGTGCCGGCCGCCTTCGACGCGATGGCACGGGCGCAGGCCGCCGGGCTCCGGGTGATCCCCGTAACCGGGCGCCCGGCCGGCTGGTGTGACCTCGTCGCGCGCCAGTGGCCCTGCGAGGGCGTGGTGGGCGAGAACGGCGGGCTCTGGTTCTTCATGGGACAGGGCAAGCTCCAGCGGCGATTTGTCCAGGACGAGGCCACCCGTGCTGCCAAC
>VGRE01000002.1 GCA_016875435.1 Deltaproteobacteria bacterium
ACGCTGGCGGGGAGGAGAAGGAGGAGTGACCGGGGGCTCGGCATGGCCGGCAATATGTCATCTGCGGCGGGCTTGCGCCCAGGCGAGTGCGTCGTCGCGGGTGGTGAACTCGCCGGTGAGCTGGGCCTCGCGCACCCCGGCCAGGAACTCGCCCACCGCACGGCCCGGCGCCACCCCGAGCATCGCGGCGTCGCGCCCGCCGAGGAGCTGGGGCAGCGGTGCCCGCAGGATGCCGAGCCGCGCTGCCGCCTCCCGGAGAGCGGGGGCGTCGACGAGGAGCGAGAGGAGTTCGAGTTCGACGTCCTCGGCGATCCGGCGCGCGCGCGTGTCGAGCGCGCCGTCGTCGCGCGCTGCCTGCCACGCCGCCCGCCCCCTCGCCAGCGCCACCGCCAGCTTGCGCACGTCGGTCCCCCGCCAGCGGAAAATGTTGAGCTGGTCGAGCGCTGCGAGGAGGCCCGCCTCGCCGGCGCTGGCGGCAGCGAGCAAGAGCGCGAAGCGGCGAGCGGGCGGTTGGACGTCGTAAGCGGCGACGCGGTCGAGTTCGGTCGGCACCTCGGTGTCCCAGGCCGGGACCACCTTGCGCCACGCGCCCGTCGCGCGCGCGACCGCCCAGCCCCGCGAGGGTGGTCGTCCCATCAGGAGCAACTTCTCCACCTCGCCGAGCACCCGCTCAGGCGGCAGCTCGGCGAGAGGCATCGCGCGGCAGAGCGCTTCGAGCGACGGGTGGAGCGCGTAGCCGAACCGCGCGGCGAACTGGACCACGCGCAAGGCGCGGAGCGGGTCCTCGACGAATGTGCTCTCGTCAACCGCCCGCAGCACGCCCAACTCGACGTCCCGTGCCCCCGCGAAAGGATCCTCGAGCTCGTCATGTAGTGGATCGTAGGCTATTGCGTTTATTGTCAAGTCACGACGACGTGCCGCCTCGACGATACCGAGATCAGGGTCGGCGGTCACCTGGATGCCGCGGTGCCCGGGGCCGGACTTGCTGTCGCGCCGGGGCAGGCTCACGTCGACCTCGCAGTCGCCCTGCCTGAGCTTGAACACGCCGAAGCTACGGCCCACCTCGTTGACGCGGCCCAGCCGGTCGAGCATCGCGCGAAGTTCGTCAACGCCGATACCGTGCACCTCCACGTCAAGGTCGTGCGTGGGCTCGCCTCGGAGGGCGTCGCGCACGCCGCCCCCCACGAGCAAGGCTCGACCCCCCCCGCGTCGCGCGGCGTGGCAGAGCGCTCGCACCAGGGGCGGGAGGTCCACGAGGGGCATCGCCCTCCCGTAATCACGGCAGCCCCGCCGCCGGGAGTGTTACCCGGGGGGCATGTTGGCTTGCCTTCTCGGCTCGGCGATGGCCGCGAGCGTTCCTGGTCCCAGCCTCCACGTGGGTGATCCCGCGTTGTTGTTCGCCCTGCCCGCCATCAACGAGGACGCGGCGCTGCGCGCGGTGGCGCGCCCCACGGTGGCGCTAAGCGACTTCACCGGGGTTTCACCGGGCTTCCCGGTGGGCGTGCTGGTTGTTCACTTCATGCGCCGCGAAGGCGGAGAGGGCCAGCTCCAGGCGCTCGCGCGGCTCGACAAGAAGTACGCATCCAAGGACGTGAGCTTCGTGGCCATCCTCGTGGGTTCGAGCGACGTCGCCGACACCTCGAGCTGGGTCCAGGGGCAGCGAGTGGACTACCCGGTGCTCGACGACGCCCACGGCATCGTCGCCGACCGGTACGGTATCCGTGCCTACCCGATGACGTTCGTGGTCGGAGAGAGCGGCGACGTCATCGCCATCGGGCATGCCGCCAGCAGCTTGCTGGAGACTGATCTCGACGCGATCCTGGCGCCCCGGGCCAAAAAGTAGCCGAGGCTAGTGCGATGTTTCGCAGGAGCCTCCCCAACTGACGACGCTCGCGCTATCGCGAACGCGCGGCGTTCGTCGGGGTGCGCCGGCGGCGCACTGGGGGGCAGCCCGCCGCACCACCAAGTAGGCCGTCGCGCTCGGGCAGCGCGCGAGCAAGGCGACCGGCGAATTCGTAACGAACGCGCGGAATGGCGGCCTAGCCCGACGACGTGAGCGCGCGGCCGTTCTGCTGTGCAGGGGCGGCCAGCCGCAGGCTCGCGGGGGACTCGTCGACCACCCCGGGGACGCTCGCGATGACCACGGAGATGTTGTCCTTGCCGCCGCCAAGGTGCGCGGCGCGCACGAGTTCGCGGGCGGCGGAGCGGTTGTCCTCGTGTTGCCCGAGGACCTGCTCCATCTCCTCGTCCTCGACCTCGCCCCAGAGGCCGTCGGAGCAGAGGAGGATGCGATCGTTCGGCTCGAGATCGACGCGGAAGATGTCGATGTCGACATTGCGCTCGGTCCCAACCGTCCGCAGCAGGATGTTGCTGTGCGGGTGGTTGCGCGCCTCGTCGGCGGTGAGACGATTCTGCTCCACCATGCGCGCGACGAGGGAGTGGTCGCGCGTGACCTGGTGAAGCGTGCCGTTGCGGATGAGGTAGCCGCGCGAGTCGCCAACGTTGGCGCACAGCGCCACGCTGTCGTCGATGACCATGCAGGCGACCAGCGTGGTGCCCATGTCGTTGCCGCGCGCCTCGGCGTTACCCTTGATGGTGTTGTTGGCCGCCTGGAAGGCCTGGTCGAGGATCGTCTCGATCTCGTCGACCCCGGGCCTCGGCGTCACGTCGATGCGCTGCCGCGCCACCTGGATCAAGGTCTCGACGGCGAGCCTACTCGCCACCTCGCCGCAGTCGTGGCCGCCCATGCCGTCAGCCACCACGAAGAGTTCCACGCCCGCACCCAGCCGTGCCCAGCCCCAGTTGTCCTCGTTGAGCGCCCGCTGGAGGCCGACGTCGGTCATTCCCGCGTGTCGCGTGCTGGTATTGGCGCGCTGGTGGTTGGCCTCGATCTGCAGCGCCCGCCCGAACTCGGCGGCGGAGGAGAAGGCGCCTCGTTCAGCCTCGAGGTAGAACTGCTGCCACTCGCGCTCCTCCAGCGGCGTGTACCGCCGGAGGATCTCGCCGAGCTGCATCACGACGGCGCGGGTGTCCTCGGGCCCCAGGGGCCCATCGGTGACCGAGGCCACCTCGGGATCGAACAGCATGATCTCGCCCGAGGGCCGCAGCAGGAAGTTGGAGCGGTTGAGCCACCCTAGGCGGACACCGTTGAAGCTGAGCATGCCAAGCATGCCGCAGGCGCGTTGCGCGAAGCGCACCACCTTCGCCAGTGGGAGCGGGGCGGCCTCGTCCAGGAGGAATGTCTCGCCGTTGTAGGGGACGACCGAGCACAACTGGTTCGGATGGTCGTCGGGCCAGGGGAAGACGTCGCAGGGGGACAGAAACGCCGGGTGGGCGATCTGCCGCTGAAAGAAGGTGGTGTAGGCCTCGAAGGCGTTGCGGTCCCACCGGGAGGAAAGCAAAAACCTCCGCACGGCCAGGGAGGCGCCACACGACTCGCAGTTCCCGTAGCTCTGCCGGTTCTCCTCGTGCCCGCACTCCCAGCAGCGGCGGTGGGCCCGGTCGGGCCGATGGTCGTTCACGAGGTAGAACATGCGACCTTCGCTGAGGCGCACGAGCCCCTCCACCCGGTAGTAGTCGGAGACGTTGCTCCCGGGTGGGAAACTGGAGGGGCGGGCGCGCGAGCCGCTGGCCATTGTGCGGACGTAACCGCGGCGCGCACTCTCCGGCGAGCGGGAGGTATGCAAAGGTTCTGGGAAGGGCGCGGCAGCGCGAGGCGCCTCGCGAGGCTAGGCCGCGCGGAATGACTTGCCCGGCGCCCTTCACTCTCGAAGCTGGCGAGCCCCGCGGACCACGGGCTGGCCTCCTCGGCGTGCGAGGTCGACAGCTGCGCACCCCCATGTTCATGCCGGTGGGCACTCAGGGCGCGATTCGCACGCTCTCACCCCTTCACCTGGCCGGCACGGGCGCCCAGATCATCCTGGCCAACACCTACCACTTGAGCCAGCGGCCGGGGGAGGAGATCGTCAAGCGCGCCGGTGGCCTCCACAAGTTCATGGCCGTCGACCTTCCGATTCTCACCGACTCCGGCGGCTTTCAGGTCTTCTCGCTTGAGCACAAGGAGATCTCCGAGGAGGGGGTGAAGTTCCGCTACGAGGTCGATGGGAAGCAGACGTTCCTCACCCCCGAGCGCTCGATGGAGATCCAGCAAGCGCTCGGCTCCGACATCGCGATGGTGTTCGACGAGTGCCTCCCGTTCGGGGGCGACCGTGCCTACGCGGAGCGAAGCGTCGAGCGCACCGCACGCTGGGAGGCGAGGAGCAAGGCGGCTCACTCGCGCGGGGACCAGAGCCTGTTCGGTATCGTGCAAGGGGGCTTCTGGCCCGACCTCCGACGGCGCAGCGCGGAGCAGGTCCAGGCGATCGGCTTCGACGGGCTGGCGATAGGCGGCTTGTCGGTGGGCGAGGGCCACGCCCGGATGTGCGAGGTGCTGGACTGGACCGTGCCGCACGTCGACACCCGGCTCGCGCGCTACCTCATGGGGGTGGGGCGTCCGCTCGATCTCGTCGAGGGCGTGGCGCGAGGCATCGACATGTTCGACTGCGTGATCGCGACGAGGCACGCGCGCAGCGGCACGGTGTACACGAACGTGGGGCGTATTCGACTGACCGACCAGCGCTATCGTCGCGACATGTACCCGCTCGACAGATCTTGCGACTGCTACACCTGCACGACGTTTACCCGCGCCTACCTGCACCACCTCTTCCGGGTCGGCGAGGTCTTGGCGGCCACGCTCTGCACCCTCCATAATGTCCACTGGTTCTCCAGTTTCATGGCGAGAATGCGGGCCTCGATCGTCGAGGGTAGCTTCGAGTCGTACCGGGCATGGGTTCGTGCGACCTACCCGGAGGACACGGCGCCCCGGCCGGTCGCGGGCGTGGTGCCGGGGCAGCGCAAGCCGAGCAAGTCTCGCCGCGACGAGGACTAGCCCAGCCGCCACCACGCGAGGGCGCTCAGTGCGAGCAGCAAGAGGGCGAGCCAGCGCGCCGTCCGCAGGGTTCGGTCGGCGGCGAGGCTCCAGGGGCCGGTGATGCCGTCGCGGCCGCGGCTGCCCGTGGTCGTGGTGTCCTCTCCCGATGAGGCGCGCGAGACGGCGTCGACGGCAGTTGCCGTGTCGTCGACCTCGAGCCGCTCGCTCGCCGGTGCCGCAGGGGCTGCTCGGAGCGCGCGGGCGATGCTGCGTGGGGAGGCGGCGGGCGCCGCCAGCGCTGGCAGCCCATCGGGCGGCTCGTCGGCGATGCGGGCCTTCAAGGCTGGGCACGGACCCCCGTCTCCGGCCACCGCCGCGCGGCTCGCGAGGCTCGAGGCAATCCAGGTGAGTAGCGCCGTGCGCTGCTGCTCGATCCCGGCCTCCTCGGTGGCCACGCCGGTCCGCTCGCCCGTCACGGACCTGTCTGTCTCGAGGTCGAATAGCCCACCGGCGTCCCGGTCGGGGCCGATCGGCACGCGAACCTCGTCCAGCGGCGGCGACAAGTCGATGTCGAAGTGCGCCCCGTTCGCAGGTAGGTTGCTCTCGGCGGGCACGGCCCAGACGGCGTTGCCATCGTACATGCCGAGCCACGCGGCCTGCGGGGGGGCGCTATCGGTGTGCAGCGCGAGCACGCGCCCGTCGGCCGTTCGCGCCAGCAGGGGGAACACCCCGGGGAGGGAGTCCCCGACGCACGCGCACCTCAGGGTGGCCACTGGTCCTCCACGAAGATCGGCGTGGCTGGGGCCGGTTCGTCGAGCCGCAAGCTCTCCAGGAACACCCGCCAGGCCGGCGCTTGGGCGTCGAGGAGCGCGGGGGGCGCGAACAGCGTCAACTCCACGAGGCGGGCCTCCGTGCGCACCATGATCGTCGTGTAGCCGATCAGCTCGCGGCGCCACCGTCGCACGCCAGTGACCGCGTACCCACGTCGCCCGTCCACCAGCACCTCGTGCTCCGCCAGGACCGCGCTCTCGACGCCGAGGCGACGGCCCCAGGACAGTGCCCGGACGCTGGCGAGAACGCCGAGCGGAAGTTGCCGCGCGCGGCCGCGACTCGGTTGTACCGTCAGGCTGATCGCGGCAGCGTCGCGCGCCAGCACCAGGTTGTCCGTCCCGAACCACCGGTAGTTGCGGGTCACCTCCCAGCCTGCGGGTGGGTCGATGCTGAAGCGCCCCGGCCCGCCGGGGGTCCAGGCCGCGCCGCAGGCAAGCAGGAGTAGCGCGAGAAGAGTTGTCACTGCGCGATTCTAGCGCGCGTGCGCCGGCCGGATCTCCCGCGTCGGCGCAATTAGCCCGGTATACTTGCGGCTCTCGCATTCCCCCGCCTGTCGAGGTGTCGACTTGGTACGACTCGTCTTCTACCGGGGCCCGCCCCACGAGCCTTCCGACGCGGTGATGTCCCTCAAGGTCCCGGATGGGCGCACGCGCATCGGGCGCACCGATGACTGCGACATCGTGTTGCCCAACGAGGACATCAGCCGTTCGCACTGCATCCTCGACACCGAGCGCGGGGTCATCACCCTCACGGATCGATCTCTCAACGGCACCTTCGTCAACGGCGCGCGCATCCAGCGGCACACCCTCCGGGATGGCGAGATCGTCCGCATGGGGCCATTCTTCATGGTGGTCGACCCGGCCGTCGATGACTCGCCCACCGAGAAGGCCCAGCCGGAGAGGCGCTTCGAGGAGCTGGTCTACGCGGGCGAGGGGATCGAGGTGAACGAGGCGTGGCTGGCTGTCACCCGGGGGCGGGACGAGGGGCGACGCTTCCGCCTCCGCCGCGCGACGATCACCGTCGGAGGGCCCGGCAGCGACGTGGTGCTGCACGACGATGGGGTGGTGCCCGCCCACATCCGGCTGCACCTCATCCACGGCCGGGCGATGGTGGAGCCGGGGAGCGGGGCGTGCCGGGTCAATGGTTTGCGCCCCCGCGACATCTACCCGCTCCTCCCGGGCGACGAACTGGCGATCGGGGAGACCTCCCTCCGCCTCGAGTGGGTGGCCGCCCAAGATAATAGCGGCACGGACAGTTTTGGCGACCTGTGCGCCGCCTCGCCGTTCATGCGAACCCTCTTCGGCACTCTTCGCCGGGTGGCAGGGCACGCTGTCCAGGTGCTGATCGTCGGCGACTCCGGCACGGGCAAGGAGCTGATGGCCAAGGCCATCCACGATGCCTCGCCTCGCTCGTCTGGCCCATTTTATCCGGTGAATTGCGGCGCCTTTGCCGCCAATCTGGTGGAGTCGGAGCTCTTTGGCCACGAGAAGGGCTCGTTCACGGGCGCAACGGAGCGCAAGGATGGCGCGTTCCATAAGGCGAATGGCGGAACGCTGTTTCTTGACGAGATCGGAGAGCTCAGCGAGGACGCCCAGGCGAAGTTGCTCCGCGTGCTCGAGACGGGCGAGGTTCGCCGCGTGGGTGGCACCGAGCTCATGTTCCCCGACGCACGGATCGTCGCGGCCACGAATCGTTGGCTCCCGGAGCTCGTTCGCTCGGGACGGTTCCGCGCTGACCTGTACTACCGTCTCTCCGTGATCGCGGTCCGGATTCCCCCGCTGCGCGAACGTCGCGAGGACATCCCCGCCGTTGCCGAGGCCATCGCCGCGAAGGTGCGGCAAGGGACCACCATCACGCCGGAGGCCATGAAGCTCCTCGCCGCGTACGACTGGCCGGGGAACGGCCGCGAGTTGCGAAACGTCATCACGCGAGCCGTCGTCCTCAGCGGGCCGATCATCCTGCCGGAGCACATCATTTTCTGCCCTCTCGAGGAGCCGGGACGGTTGCCCTCGCCGTCGAAGTCGGCCGCGACGGCGCTCAAGGAGACCGACCGGGAGATGGTGGTCGAGGCCCTGCGCCGGGCCGAGGGGAACAAGGCCGAGGCCGCTCGCATCCTCGGAATGGCGCGGAGCTCGCTGCTCTACCGCATCAAGCTCTACGGGATTGAGCCGGACTGAGCGGTGCCTCACGGCGTCACCCACGGGCCGCACGCGAGGCCGCGAGCGGCGGGAAGCTGTCCTCGGCTTGCCATCGACGACCAGGCGTCGCCCGCGAGGACGACGTGATCCAGCACCCGGATCCCCGCGATCTCGGCCACCTGGCACAGGCGATGAGTGACGCTCAGGTCCTCGGCCGACGGCTCCGGATCGCCGCTTGGATGGTTGTGCGCCACGACCAGAGACTTGGAGCCGGTTCGGAGCGCCTCCCCCACGAGGCCCGCCACGTCGAAGATCGTGTGCTCGGCGCTGCCCCTCGTCACCAGACCGGAGCGCAGCACGCGGCCTCGCGAGCATAGATACAGGGCGTGGAGTTCTTCATGGGGCAGGTTCCCGATGCGTGGGCCGAACCAGTCGACCACGTCGTGGGCCCTGGCCACGTGTTGCCGAGCCTGAGGGCGATGGAGTCGCCGCGCGAGCTCGAAACCCGCGTGGATGCGGGCGGCCGTGACGACGCCGCATCCGGTCACGTTGGCGAGGGCGGCTGCTGACTGGCGAGACACGGCGCGCGCGTCGCCGTAGGCCTCGATGAGCTTGCGGGCAGCATCGCGGCCCGCCACGAGGTGGAGAAGGTCCTCCGTCCCAAGCTCGTCGGGACCAAGGCGCAGGTAGTCGGAAGGGGTGGTCATGGCGCGCCGTCTCGCAAGGCCTGTGCCAAAGGTGAAAGGCAGGCTTTTCTCATGTGGCCGGGATGGCGGTGACGGACGTCCGTCGACAGCACGCCGAAGGCTTGACGTCCCAAACGGTCAAGGGGCGGGGACGGGCGACACGCCGAAAAAAGTGCCGACGCGATAGCCGGGCCACATGTTCCCGACCCTCTACAAGATGCAGACGCCCATGGGCGAGCTGCCGTACAACACCTGGGGTCTGTTGCTCACGGTCGCGTTCTTCGCGGCCGCCTTCGTCGTCCACCGGCGCTCGGCCCGGGTGGGGATCGACCCAGACAAGATGGTCGGGCTCTACGTGATCGCCATAGTCGCGGGCCTCGCGGGTGCGCGCCTTCTGCACTACCTCGGCGCCAGGGACACCGAGTTCTACGACAACCCGATGGTCTACTTCGACCTTTCAAAGGGTGGATTTGCGGTCTTGGGGGGGGTCATCGGCGCGGCGGTGCTGGGCATCGTCTACGGCTTCGTCCGCGGCATCCCCGTCCTGAAGATGGCGGATGTCGTGGCCCCTGCGGTCATCCTCGGCATTCGCGGCGGGCGTGTCGGCTGCTTCTTCGCGGGCTGTTGCCACGGGCGCACCGTGGAGTTGCCGGGAGGTGCCCTCGCGCTGCTGCCCGAGAGTTTCGGTGGCGGGCAGCTCTGGTTCGTGGCCGGACCCCCGTTCCTGCTGGAGCTCACGCGGCACGGCGTGGGCACCAATGGCCAGGTGGTCCTCGCGACCCAAGTGTACGATGCCGTCGTACTCGCGGGGCTGTTCGCCGCGCTGAGCTGGCTCTGGCGCCGGCGCCTGTTCGACGGCCAGGTGTCGGGCACGGCGATGGTCCTCTACGGCATCTGGCGTCCGATTGTCGAGAGACTCCGCGGGGACGAGATCCGGGGCACCGATCATTTTGGCTCGTTGACCACGTCGCAGGTGGCGTCCATCGGGGTCCTCGTGGCCGGAGTCCTCCTGATGGCGGCCCGTTTCCGTCACGGCGTGGCACCCGAGACGCCCTTCGCGCCGACGGATGAAGACCTGACCAGCGGCTCGGCACCGCGGATCTAGGGAGTCGCGTAGCGGTCGAGCCATGCCCCGATGTGGGGGAACACGTCGTCGCCTGCCCGCTCGCCAAGCCCGAGGTCCACGTGGCCGTAGCCTGGCACCAACGTGAAGGAGCTCGGTCCGCCCATGGCCTGCACGAAGGCGCGCACCCACTCCGGTCGACCGATCTCGTCGCGCGACCCGGCGATGCCCAGCGTCGGGACGGTGACGCCGCCGAGCTCGGCTAGCCAGTCGCGCTGACCGTCCGCGCTCTCGAATCGCTCGTTATCGATCATCCGGCCAAGTTGCTGCATCTCCTCGCGGAACATCGGCGAGACGATCGCGCCCAGCAGCTTGCGCTCGGTCTCGCCGGAGAGGTTCTCGGTGTTGTAGATCCGCTCCTGCAGCCGCCCGGGCGTCAGGGGCCCGAGCGCTGCGGCAACGTCGGCGGCGAGCGGAGTCTCGAACCACCAGAGGGTCGCGCCGCCGGCCTTGAATCCTGCCGCGGCCAGCCCCACCAGGGGCGCGTCGCGCTCGAACGTGCCCGGGCTCCCCACGAGGACCATTGCGCTGAGGTTTTCAGCGCCACCGAGCGCCGCGTAGATGCCGCCGACCATGCCCCCCATGCTGTGGCCGACGTAGGCAAGGCGGTGCCGGCCGGTGACCTCCTGGATGTGCTGTACTGCGGCCGCCACGTCGTGACGGCCGTAATCGTCGACGGTCCAGCCGCTCAGCTGCGGCGTGCCGTCGGCGTCTCGCCGCGCGAGCCCGTGGCCCCTGAGATCGAGCAGCCACGCGTCGTAACCGCGATCCACGAGCCAGCGCGCCAGAGAATGCTGGCTGTCGAGGTCCCAGAAGCGGTGATTGCTCGCGATCCCGTGGACGAGCAGCACGGCGGGTCCCCGGCCGGGGTGGTGGTGCAGCGCGATGGCAGCCCCGTCTGCCGTCTCCAACCAGGTGTTGGTGGCCAGCGGGCAGGCGTCGACGACGTCGAGTTCGGCGGTGCAGGCGAGGAGTAGCAGCGAGAGCATCGGCGAAGCTCGCGCTGTATTTCGTGCCGCCTCGCAGAGCGAGCCGCTGGGACTCTGCCGCCTTCCCGGCGAGCGCGGTAGGGCGAGCGAACTCGCGGTCTCGCTACCATGTTGCTCTGGGTCTCGTTCGCCCTCGCCCTCACGCTCGACGACGCTTGGCTTGCGACGGAGTCGAGGGGGCTCGACGCAGCCATGATCGAGGAACAGTACCGGATGAGCGCGACGTCGCGCGTGGCTGCCTGGTCGCTGCTCTCCCCGAAGTTTGTCTTGCGGGGCAGCTACACCCGCAACGACGAGGAGATCACCTTCGACCCAAACGCGCTGATCCCCGAGGAGTTCGCGTCGATCCTCGAGCCCAGCGAGCCACTGGTCATGCGAAAGTTGAGCTACTTTGATGCGAGCATGTCTATGGTACAACCTTTATTCTCGCCGAGATCCGTGGCGACGGTGGTGGCGGCGGGACAGGGAACCCGCGCCGCCGCCGAGGACCGGGACGCGCAGCGCTCGATGCTCCGCGCGGGCGTGGCCCGCGCGTTCTGGGGCGCTCTGGTGGCGCGGGAGGCGGTTGCCATCTCGGGCGCGGCCGTGGCCAGCGCGGAGCGGCACCTGGACCTGGCGAAGCGCCGCGTGCTCGCGGGGAGCGCCTCGCGACAGGAGGAGCTGCAGGCCGAGTTGGCGCTCTCTCGCGCGCGTCGCGATCTGGCCGCGGCCGAGGAGTCTAGGTCTGTGACCGAGAACGTGCTGGGTGGTCTCACGGGGTGGACCGGGGGCGCCGACCTGGAGCCCCCCCGGCCGCGGATGTTCCCCTTCGAGAGCGTCGAGGCCGCGCTGGCCGCGTCGCTCGAGGGACGTCCCGATGTGCGCGCTGCGCGGTTTCGCGAGGCGGCGTCCCGGACTGCCAGCGTGGCGCAGGCGCTGGACTGGTTGCCAGCGATCGACGGGCGGTTCACCTACGCCTGGACGGAGAACACCAGCGCGTTCAATGACAAGACCGAGTTCTGGATGGTCGTCGTCGAGAGCGAGTGGGTGCTCTGGGACGGTGGCTACCGCGTGTCCGAGCAGCTGCGCTCGAACTCGCAGGCTCGCCTGGCGGCGCTTGCGAGTCGTGACGCCGAGGACAACGCCGAGCAGGACGTCCGCGCCACCTTCCTCGCGGCCGAGCGCGCGGGCGCGGCGCACCAGGCGGCGGAGCGAGAGGTGGCGCTTGCCGACGAGAACGCGCGCCTGGCCACGGTGGCGTTCGACGCGGGGTCGATCACGTTCCTCGACCTGGAGGACGCCCGGCTCGGCCTGCTGGCAGCCCGTTTCGCGGAGCTCCAGACCCGCGCGCAGCGCGAGCTGGCCATCGTGGCGTTGCTCGACGCGACGGGGAGACTATAGCCGTCGCCAGCCGACTTGGCCGGCTCGAGGGGCTGTCGTAGGCTGGAAGCGTTTATGCAGCATCCCATCGTCCATGTCGCGCATGCTGAGCTTCGCCAGGTGGCACGCGACGTCAACACCCTGCTGCTCACCGTCCTCTTCCCGCTGTTCCTCTTCCCGGGCGCTGTCTGGGGAATGACACAGGTTGAATCTATGCGCGAGGGCTGGGAGGAGGGTCTCCGGCCCCGCGTGACCGTGGAGGGCGACGCCCGAGAGCCCCTCCCGGAGAACGTCGTCGAGGCAATCGACAGGCCCGCCGTGGCGCGGCTCACGTGGCGCGAGTCCGAGGTGGAGATCGCCTACCGCGCCTCCGATCCCGAGTCGGTGATCGCGCGCGACCGCCTCGTCGACGCGCTCGATGACCCCTGGCCCCTGGAGGTGCATGACGTGGCGCCACCTGGCGAGGCACTTTCCGTGGTGGTTGCCCGCGTCGTCCCCCTGATCCTCGTGGTCCTGAGCCTCTTCGCCTCGATGTACCCGGCGGTGGAGGCCGTGGTCGCCGACCGCGAGCGAGGCACGCAGGAAACCAGCCTCAGCACGGCGGCGCCACGCTGGGTGTTCCTCGCGGGCAAGCTGGTGGCGGTGGCCGCGATCACCCTGTTCGCGGTGTCCGCGTCAGTCCTGAGCGCCGCCGCCACGCTGGTACACGTGGCGGTGCTGGTGGGCGCTGAGATCGCCCTCGACCCCCTGCGCCTGCTCGCCATCTTCCCGCTCGCCGTGCTGACAGCCCTCTACGGCGCCTGCGTTTCACTGCTGGCCGCCGCCCCCACGCGATCGTTCAAGCAAGCTCAGAACACGGCCTCGGCCGCTGTCACTGCGGTGATGTTGCTCGCGCTCGTCGGCGTGCTCCCCCGCGCGGAACTCGGCTCGGGCCTCGGCTGGCTTCCGGTTTCGAACGCAGTTCTCGTCATGCGGGCCTGGCTGGAGGGCGAAACGCCCTGGGCCTGGACGGGCGTGGCCGCGGGCGAGTTGCTGCTCCTGGGCGTGGCGTCAGTCTGGCTTGCCACGCGCTGGCTGCGACCGGGGAGCCTGGCGTGATCGAAGTCGAGGGACTCACCCGGCGCTTCCACGACCGAGAGCTCGGGACGATCACCGCCGTGGACCACGTGAACTTCCGTGCCGATCCCGGTGAGATTGTGGGCTTGCTCGGCCCCAATGGCGCTGGCAAGACCACCACCATGCGCATGCTCGCCACCCTGATCGCTCCCGACGAGGGCACGGCGAGGGTGAATGGCCTCGATGTCCGCCAAGACGCTGCCGAGGTGCGCCGGTCTATCGGCTACTTGTCGGCAAGCACCGGGCTGTACGGGCGACTCACCGCCCGCGAAGTGCTCGAGTACGTCGCCAGGCTGCAGGGCTGTCCCGACGCCGCCGCTCGTGCCGACGCCCTCGTCGAGCGCTTCGAGATCGAGCGCTTCTCGCATGTCACGTGCGACCGGCTGTCAACCGGCATGAGACAGAAGGTCAACATCGCGAGGGCCCTGGTGCACGACCCGCCCGTGCTGATCTTCGACGAGCCTACAGCCGGCCTCGATGTGCTCGTTGCGCAGCAGCTCTTCACCGTGCTCGAGGAGGCACGAGCTGCGGGCAAGTGCGTGCTGTACAGCACCCACATCATGGGCGAGGCGGAGCGGTTGTGCTCGCGCGTGGTCGTCATCCACGGCGGGCGAGTGCGGGCGGAGACAAGCATGGATGAGCTGCGTTCCCGCGCGCCCGACGGGCGCCTCGAGACCGCGTTCATCGACCTCGTCGCAGGTCCCTCGGCCTGATGCGCGCTCGGGCCGCGCTTGGCGACCTCGGCGTGGTGGTGCGCTTCGAGCTGTTGCAGCACCTGCGCGACCCCGCGACGATCGTCTTGATGCTGCTCGTGCCGCTCCTGGTGTACCCCCTCGCGGGCTGGGCGGGACACCGGGCGCTTTCCAACATGGAGGCCGACGCCGAGGCGCGCGTGTTCGACGTGGCCGTCGAGCCGGCGGTCCCCTTGCCTGCGAACCTGTCGTCCAAGCCGCTGGACCCCTCGGCCACGGTCGTGGCCAGCGGCCAGGTCGACGCGGCGGCACGCGTGCGGGACGGGCGGGTCGAGCTCTGGTGGGACAGCCGTTCGCCCGACTCGGCCGACGCCCGGTCGCGGCTCAAGGCCGCGATCACCGAGCACCGGCGCTCGGAGGCCGCGTTGCGGGTGACGGTGCGCGACGAGGAGTCCGAGCGCGACGCCGCGAGGAGCCGCGCGGCCCGGTTCGCTCCTCTGCTGCTCCTGTTCACGCTGCTCTCCGGCGCGCTGTACACGGCGCTCGACGTCGTCACCGGCGAGCGGGAACGGGGCACGCTCGAGACCCTGATGGTCTCGACGCGGACCCGGGCGATCGTGGCTGCCGCCAAATTCCTCGTCGTGACCGCCTTCAGCCTGGTGTCGGCAGGCGTGTCCCTGGGGCTGGGCGCGGCAAGCCTCGCGGTCCTGGGCGGGTTGCGCCTGGCCGCTGGCGAGGTGGTGGGAACCGCGCTCTTGCTGGTTCCCCTCGCTATTCTCGTGGCCGCGATGGTGACTTTGGCCGCCGCCTGCGCCCCTGACTTCAAGTCGGGGCAGGTCCTGGCCCTGCCGGTGATGTTCGTGCCGCTGCTCCCGGCCTCGGTCGCGGCCTTGCCGGGCTTCCCCCTCACGCCCTTCACCGCCTTGCTTCCCCTCGGGGGCGCATCTCTGGCGATTCGGGCGGTCCTCGATGGTACCGCCTCGTGGCCCCTGGTGAGCCTGGCACTCGGCTCCACGACCGCGTACGCAGTGGCCGGGGTGTGGGCAACAGCGCGCCTCCTCGGCCGCGAGTCGGTCCTCCTGGCCGCGCGAGGCCCCGGCGAGCGCCGTGCGCGCGGCGACTTCCGCGTCGAGGCCCTGATCACCTTCGCGCTCGCCGCGCTCGCGCTGTGGTTTCTCGGCCAGGCGGCGCAGTCGCGACACATGCTCGGCGGGCTTGCCTTCACGCAGGTCGGCCTGTTCTTGCCCCTCGCGCTGCTGGCGCCTTGGTGGCTCGGCTTGCCGGTGCGCGAGCGCCTGCAACTGCACTGGCCCCCGTGGACGGAGTTGGCCCGGGGGCTGGTTGTCGGCCTGTGCTTGCCGGGCCTCGCGCTGACGGTGGGGCAATTGCAGGGCCTGGTGCTCGACGCGCCGTCGGGGCTGCTCGCTGGACTCCTAGAGCCGACGACGCCGATCTGGTGGAGCCTCTTGTGTCTCGCAGTCTTGCCGGCGATCTGCGAGGAGCTCCTGTTCCGCGGCGCGTTTCTTGGCCTGTGGCGGCGCCCGCCCGGCCGGTGGCAGGCGGTGCTCGCCACGGCGCTGGCCTTCGGCGCCATGCACGCGAGCATCTTCCGTCTTGCCCCGACCGCCGCCCTCGGCGTGGTGCTGGGCGCGCTGGCGCTGCGATCGCGCAGCGTGGTGCCGGGGATCGCCGCCCACGGGCTCAACAACGGCATCGCCGTGCTCGGTGGCTACGGCTTCTTGTCGCTCGAACCCGGCCCGGTCGCGTGGACCGGCGCCGCGGCGGCGCTGGTTCTCGGCCTTCGACGCGCCTAGCCTCGCTCCGCGCGCCGCCCGCGCCCGGCGAGGTCGCGAAGTACCTCGCCCACCGGCTTGTCCTCGTAGAGCATGGCATACACCTGCTCGGTGATGGGCATCTCGACCGCCTCGCGCTGGGCAAGCTGCCACGCGCTCCGCGCGGTGACCACGCCCTCGGCCACCTGGCCCAGCTCGTCGAGCACCTCCCGGAGCGAGCGTCCCTTTCCCAGACCGAGGCCGACACGACGGTTTCGGCTCAGGTCGCCGGTGCAGGTGAGCACGAGGTCGCCGAGGCCGGCGAGCCCCATCATCGTGAGCGGATTGGCGCCACGTTTCATCGCCACCCGCGAGATCTCGGCGAGCCCCCGGGTGATGAGCGCGGCGCGGGCGTTGGTGCCGAGCCCGGCGCCGTCCGACACGCCACAGGCGATGGCCATCACGTTCTTCAGGGCGGCGCCGAGCTCGACGCCCACGACATCGTCAGTGTCGTACACGCGGAAGAACCCGCCGTGCAGCGCCTCGGCCGCGGCGTGGTTGGCCACCGCGTCGCGACTCGCGACCACCACTGCGGTGGGCATTCCGCTGGCCACCTCGCGCGCGAATGAGGGGCCGCCGAGCATGACGAGCGGTTGACGTGGAGGCAGGCCCTGCCCCAGGACCTCGTCCATGGTGTAGAGCGTGTCGACCTCGATGCCCTTGGTCGCGCACACCACGGGCGCCGAGCGTGGCAGCGCGCGGGCGAGCTCGGGGAGGATGGACCGGAGCGCGGTCGAGGGAACGGCCTCGATGCAGACATCGGCATCGTCGAGCGCGTGCTCCATGTGGCCGGTGACGGTCATGGCCTCGGGGAAGTCGAGTCCCGGCAGGTAGCGCGCGTTCTGCCGCTCGGCCTGCATGACCTCGGCACGCTCGGTGTTGTGGTCCCAGAGCCGAGCACGGTGTCCCACGCGGGCGGCCTGAATGGCAAGGGCCGTTCCCCAGGAGCCCGCCCCGATGACGGCGACGTTCACGAGGCCTCCCAGTCGGCGAAGAAGGAGATTCGACGGGTATCAACCGAGGCCGGCCGCGCCCGGGGCCGAACCCAATCGCGCAGTTCCTTGAGCCGGTCGTCCATGGTCACGGCGAGGGGAATGCTGTCGCGCGCTACCCGCGCAAGGTCGTCCTGGCGCAGTTCGCGCTCGGCCGAGAAGGCCACGAACATGGCCGCGACGATTAGCTGCTCGAGCTCGGCACCAGAGAACTTGTCGGTTTCCTCGGCGATCTGCAGGAGGTCGAACTGCTCGGGATCTCGTCCGCGTCGCCGCACGTGGATGTCGAGGATCTCCAGGCGCTCGTGGATGTTGGGTAGATCAACGAAGAAGATCTCGTCAAAGCGTCCTTTGCGCAGGAGTTCGGGCGGGAGAGCGCGGACCTCGTTGGCCGTGGCCACCACGAAGACAGGCTTGGTCTTCTCCTGCATCCACGTGAGGAAGGCCCCGAACACGCGGCCGCCGCCCTGGTCTTGCAGGAAGGCCTTCTCGATCTCGTCGATCCAGAGCACCGCGGGGGCAATCGACTCGGCGATGCGGATGGTGTCGCGCAAGCCCTCCTCGGCGCGCCCAGCGAACAGGGCCGCCACGTCCAGGCGCAAGAGCGGCACTCGCCAGAGGTCGGCCACGGCCTTGGCAGACAGCGACTTGCCGCATCCCTGGACGCCGAGGAGGAAGAGCCCCTTGGGCTCGGGCAGGCCGAAGTCGCGCGCGCGGTCGCTGAAGCCTGCCTGCCGCTGCCTCAACCAGTCCTTCAGGTTGCCGAGTCCGCCAATGTCGGCGGTACCGACCTCGGGACGGATGAACTCCAGGAAGCGCGACTTGCGCAGGAGCCTCGCCTTCTCGTCGATCAGGAGCGCGAGGTCGGTGGGCGCGAACCGGTTGCCATCGACCAGTAGGCGCGCGTAGGCCCGCTTGATCTCCTTCTCGGTCAGACCGAGCGATGCCGTGACGAAGGCATCGAACAGATCTGGGCGCAAGTCGATTTTTTGAGACTGCAGCAGGACCGCCAGGACTCTGGCGACCTCCTTGCGCGCGGGCAGCGGCACGTCGAGCACGGCAAAGTCCTTCTCGAGCTCCTGCGGGATGACGAGCGTCGGCGCCAGTACGAGGACGGCCTGGCGCCTGGCGCCAAGATCGGGCTCCAGGTCCCGGAGGCGTCGAGTGACCGTGGCGTCGCCGATGCATGCGTGGAGATCCTCGAACACGAACAGCGCCGGTCCTTGGATTCGGCTGACGCGCTCGAGCGCCGCGACCGGGTCGCGGGTGGCGGGCTCGTCGGCCAGATCGTCGCCACGCAGGCCCGTGGTATGCCGCCAGCGGTAGCACGCGAGCCCGTTCTGGGCGCACATGCGCTCGATACCGCGTTCCACTCTCTCCTCCTCGGGCGAGAGCGCGTAGAGCAAGGAGTAGCGGGCCGCGAGCATGTGGGGAATGCGCGCGAGGACCTCGTCCATGTGCCAATGGTATCGCACCGGATAGTTGCCGCCGGTGCGAATCGGCGTGGTCATCTCGGCAGCAGGGGCGGTGCAGCCCACGCACACGACCATCCACCTGATCGCTGCCGCGCGCGAGGCGGGCTGGACGGTTCGGGTGGTGGAACCCACCGACTTCGACATCGACGAGCGCGGTCGCGTACAGCTCCGCGCCTTCGGGCTCGACCAGGTTCCGCCCGATCGTGACGTGATCGTGTCCCGCTTGCGGGCCCGCGACCTCGAGCGGCGCCGGCTCGAGGCCGCCGCGCTCGACGTGCTGGTGCTACGGGTCAACCCGCTCGACACCGCGGTCCTCGCCATGGCCCAGCTGGTCGCGGCCACCGGCGTTGCCGTCGTCAACGACCCAGCCGCGCTGGTCCGGACCACCCACAAGTCCTGGCTCGCGGCGCTCCCCCCAGATGTGCCGCGGCCGCTGGGGATCGTCACCCGCTCGCGTGCGGCGGCCGAGCGCTTCGCGTCGGGCGTTTCCGGGGGACTGGTGCTCAAGCCGGCCCGGTCCTGCGGGGGCCGGGGCGTCCAACTCCTGCGCGGCCGGGCAGCCCGCCGGGGACTCGAGGGCGCGTTCGCCGCCGCCGGCGAGGCGGGCGACGGCTACGTGGTGGTGCAAGTCTACTTGCCGGAGGCGTCGCTCGGCGAAAAGCGCCTCTTGTGGCTCGATGGCGAGCTCGTGGGGGGCTACCTGCGTCGCCGGGCCCCGGGCGAGTTCCGTCACAACTTGAAACATGGCGCCGAGCCCGCGCCCTGCGAGGTGACCCGCGCCGAGCACGCCGCGGTCGCCGCGCTCACGCCGCACTTGCTCCGAGAGCGAATCTGGCTGGCGGGCATCGACATGATCGGCGGGCGGATCGTTGAGGTCAACGTGTTGAATCCCGGCGGTGCGCACTTTACGAGCGCCTTCAGCGGGCGCGACGTGGGAACGAGGCTGGTAGAGAGTCTCGCCCGGCGCGCCCACGCTGCCACGCCCATCGAGGTGCCCGCGAAATGACTAGGAAGAAGAAGGACGATACCGCCGACGAGTTCGACCGTGAAGACTTCGCCGAGCTACGCACGCTCACCCGGAAGCAGGTGCTCGACATGCTCCGCCGGGGTGAGACGCTGGAAGACGCCGACCTCCGCGGGCTCGACCTCTCTGGCATCACCTTCGACGGTGCCAACCTGACCAATGCAAAGCTCGGGGAAACCAACTTGCAGCGAGCCTCGTTCCGGGGCGCGACGCTGGTGGGAGCTAGCTTCTGGAACGCCAACCTGCGGGAAGCTAGCTTCGACGGGGCGAATCTCGAGGAGGCCGACTTCGACTACTGCAACCTCGACGGCGTGAGCTTCAAGGATGCGAAGGTAAAAAAGGCGATCTTCCCGGTGAAACGATTGTCGTTCGAGCACGTGAAGCGTTCGGTACGCACCGGAGAGCGCGTTCGCATGGAGCCGATTCGGCACGAAGACGAAGATTGACGGAACCGTGGCGCGCGGGGGATTGTCGGGCCAGTAGGCTCATCACGCGTGGACATCCTCTTCGCCGCCCTGGGCTTCCGCTCGGCCGCCGCGCTGCGGCTCGGGGCTAGCTCCACGGACAGCGAGCTCGTGTCGCGGTTCGTCGCGGGCGAGCGTGCCGCCTTCGACGAGATCGTCGTTCGATACCAGTCTCGCATCTACTCGCTCTGCCTGCGGTGGCTGGGCGACCCCGAGGTGGCCGAGGAAACCGCCCAGGACGTCTTCGTGGCCGCCTTCAGGGCGCTAGGGGCGTTCCGAGGCGAGAGCAGCTTCTCCACCTGGATTTTCCGCATCGCCGTCAACCACTGCCGGAACGTGCGCCTCCATCGAAACCGGCGCGGCTACGGTCGCCACGAGGCCATCCACGCGCCGCGCGGCGACGACGAGGAGCTCCCGGCGCGGCAAGTGGCCGACGAGGCCGACCCAGGCGCCGACCGGGGTGTTCACCAGCGCGAGGCCGGCTCGCTGGTGCAGGCGGCGCTCGCCGAGCTCGAGGATGAGCACCGGCAGGTGCTCATCCTCCGCGATGTCGAAGATCTCGCCTACGAAGAAATTGCGGAGATCCTCGACTTGCCGCGAGGAACGGTGAAGAGCCGGATCCACCGGGCCCGGGTTGAACTTGCCAACCGGCTCGCGCGGCGGGTACGCGCCGCAGACGTGCTCTGATGGACACCTTCTTCGCCCGCAACCGCCTGAGCGCCTACCTCGACGGTGACCTGAGCGCGGCCGAGGCCCGTGAGGTCGAGGCCGCGATTGCTCGCGACGCTGGCCTGCGCGCCGAGATCGAGCAGATGCGCGCGGCGATCGAGCTCCTCCGCGCCGAGGGGCTCGTGAGTGCCCCGGTGGGCTTCGCCGCGCGTGTCCGCGAACGCGTGGACGACGAGCCCATGCGCGTGGGCTGGCGCCTGTGGGTCACGCAGATCCGTCCCGAGGCGGTGATGCTCGCCGCTGCCGCCTTGCTGGTGGTGGTGTACGTCGGACACAGGCGCGAACACCCGCCCGCGACCATCCCCAGCAGCGAGGCGGTGGCTACCGGCGGTGCCCTCGGTGGCGACGAGGGGGGGGTCGACGGGAACCAGTCGCCGGCGCCGCCGGCCGAGGTCCAGGCCGCGACGCCGCCCGTCGACACGACCGAGGCCGTGGCGAGCGGCTCGACGAGGTTGAACGATGGCGTGCTTGGCAACGAGATGCCGCGGGCCCAGGCGGAGGCTCCGCAGTCGCAGTCGCTCGCGGAACGCCTGCCGAAGCGCAGGGCGTCGGCAGGGGGGGTGCCCGTCGAGCCCTGGCAGCCGGACTGGGAGAAGGAGGCCGTGGAGCCAGCACCCGAGGACATGCCCGGCGAGATCAGCTTCTACGCTCCGGCGCCCTTCCGCTACCGGGTGGCGGCACGCGACGGGCGCGCGCTGAAGACGCTCGCCGCGATTGCCGCCGAGCTCGGGGGTGAACTGCAGGATTCGCGCGGGCGCCCCGTGGCGGCGTGGAGCCTCGAGGAGGGAGACTCCCGCTCGGTGCGCGTCGCGGTGCCGGCGTACAACGCGGCCGCTCTCGCGGCGCGCCTTCGCGAGGTGGGCGAGGTCGAGACCATCGTCCAGAAGGACACGCTCCTCGCCGATCCCAACGCCGACGTGCCGGTGCAGGTGGAACTGCTCTACTGAAGCGGCGGCGTGACGGCGGGCGCGCTGGTCGACAGCGGCGTGGTGGAGATCGCCGGTGCCGCCTTGGCGGGCGCTTCCTGCCCAGCCCACCAGTGCGTGCCGATCCAGCCCACGAGCCAGCCCTCCAGCGCCGGCTCGGCGCTGAACATCTTCATCCCCCGGCCACCCGTCTCGAGCAGCCGGAACTCGTGGGGCCCCTGCGCGGATCCATCCAGGATAGCGGCTGACTTTGCGCCATACGTGTCGTCGCTTGCGGCGACGATGAGCAGGGTGCGGCCCCCGTAGCGCTTCACCGCGTCGGAGGTGATCACGCCCTTGTAGTCGAGACCGGGCGAGAGCATCGCCACGATCGACACCGAGCCCTCGTCCAGCGCGGCATTGATGCCCAGGTTGGCGCCCAGCTCGGCGCCGACGACAGCGACGCGCGTGATCTTCTCGGCCTCCAGGCGGTCGATAGCGGCGCGCACGTCGCCCACCATGGCGGCGTAGTCGGCCGGGACGGGCGGGCTCTGGGCGAGTGGGGCGGAGGCGCCGTGGCCGCGAAGGTCGACGGAGATGACCGCCACGCCGTTGCCGTAGAGCTTGTCGGCGATCGACAGCCAGTCTTCCTTGTTGCGCCCACCCTGGTGCACCAGGACGACCCCGTACTTCGCGGCCTTCGGGATGCCGAGACTCGCCGCGAGCACGTGGCCGTCGGCGCTCTGCAGGCTGACGTTGCTGAAGGTCGGCTTGCTGGGTGCACCCGCGAGGGCGACAGAGGCCAGGAGGGCAAACACGCTCGGCATCAACTCTCCAACGCGCGGAGGGTAGCAAGAAGTTCATCGAGGTCGAGGCCCTCGACCATCGCGGCCTCGGCGATCGTCTCGTCTGCGCCCACCGCGCATGACGGGCAATGCGGCAGCCCGCGCGCGGCGAAAATGCCCTGGACGCGTGCGTCCCGCGCGTGTGCGGCGTGCACCGTCATCTCGCCCCGGAAGGGACCCGGGTCGAGGCGCGCGCGGGCGGCAACGAGGCGGTCGTCGAGTTGATCGACGGCGGCACGGAGCCGCGCGGTCTCATCGACCAGCGCGCGGGAGCCGTGGGGCAGGAGCAGCGCGACCACGCGGCTCGCGACCCACTCGCGTCCCTGCCCTGCCCACCTGCTCGCGCTGGCGCTCATGGCGCGCTCCTATCGTGGGTCTCGCGGCGGTTGACGTCGCCGCGGCACGGTCATAGTACGATGCTGGCCGTGGGGGTGTCGTGCCGCCCGGTGCTCTTTGACGTCAACCCAAGATCCTGCTGAGATCGACGTGTCCTGGATGCGTCGGGCGCTGGAGCTAGCGGCCGAGGCCGCACGTGCGGGTGAGGCGCCCATCGGCGCGGTCGTCGTTGCCGAGGGCCGCGAGATTGCCGCGGCGCGGAACACCCGCGAGCGCGATTTCGACCCTTGCGGTCACGCGGAGCTACTCGCCATCCGCGCCGCCGCCCGCGCCCGACGCGACTGGAGACTCTCCGGTTGCACGCTCTACGTCAGCCTCGAGCCCTGCGCGATGTGCGCGGGCGCAATCGTCCTCGCGCGTGTGCCCCGCTTGGTCTACGCGGCGCCCGATCCGAAGGGCGGCTTTTGCGGCACGCTCGGCGACCTCAGCCGCCACCCCGGCCTCAACCACCACTTCGAAGTGGTGCCGGGTGTGCTGAGGGAGGAGTCGGCAGCGATGCTGCGCGAGTTCTTCCGTCGGCTCAGAACGAAGGATCGCTAGACTTTTCCGGAGAGGTGGCCGAGTGGTTGAAGGCGATAGACTCGAAATCTATTTTAGGGCTTCCCTAACGTGGGTTCGAATCCCACCCTCTCCGCCATTGTTGTGAGGACAGGTGACCGAGTGGTCGAAGGTGCACGACTGGAAATCGTGTGTACCGCAAGGTACCGCGGGTTCGAATCCCGCCCTGTCCGCCATCCCGACTCCACGTGCATGTCGCGCGCGGCGGTGATGGTCGGGTCCCATGACTCCAGTCCCGTGAACCCCGCCAGGACCGAGAGGTAGCAACGGCAGCGTGGGCTGGGGGGTGTGGGGTGCCCGGCCATCACCCCCGCGCGCGATCCACTTTCCGGCTATGGATTCTCATGTCCGAAGGCTACCTCGCCATCGCGCGCAAGTGGCGCCCGCTCACGCTCGAGGAGATCGCGGGCCAGTCGCACGTCACACGCACGCTGGGCAACGCCCTGAAGTCCGGGCGAATCCACCATGCCTTCCTCTTCACCGGGGCCCGCGGCGTGGGCAAGACCACCGCCGCCCGTGCCTTCGCGCGCTCGCTCAACTGCGCGCGGGGCCCGTCGCTTGCGCCCTGCGGCGAGTGCGGCCCCTGCCGGGAGATCCCCCTCGGCAACTGCACGGATGTCATCGAGATCGACGCCGCGTCCAACAACTCGGTCAACGACGTGCGCGAGCTGCGTGACGGCGTGCGCTACGTGCCGAGCGTCGCTCGCTTCAAGGTCTACATCATCGACGAGGTGCACATGCTCTCCACGAGCGCGTTCAACGCGCTCCTGAAGACGCTGGAGGAGCCCCCTCCCCACGTGAAGTTCATCTTCGCCACGACCGAGGTGCAGAAGATTCCGGAGACGATCCTCAGCCGCGTGCAGCGTTTCGACTTCAAGCGCATCCCCCAGGCGGTGGTGGTGGAGCGGCTGCGGCTCATCTGCGAGGCCGAGAAGGTTAATGTCAGCGACACCGCGCTGCGCATGGTCGCCCGCGCGGGCGAGGGCTCGATGCGCGACAGCCAGAGCCTGCTGGACCAGGTGATCAGCTTCGGCGGCGACCGCCCGACAGACCAGGCGGTGGCCGACATCCTGGGGCTTGTCGATCGCCAGGTGCTGCACGACATGCTCGGCGGCGTGCTCAAGGGCGACGCCCCGCAGTGCCTCGACGCGATCGCGGCCGTCTACGACGGCGGCTACGAGATCGCGCAGTTCACCGGGGAGTTGCTCGAGTTGATCCACGACGCGGCGCTGGTGTCGATGGCGCCCCGGGCCCACAAGCACATGGACATCCCCGTGGAGGAGAGGGAGCGCCTTGCCGAGTTGGCCAGGGGCTTGCCGCCGGAGCAACTCGCCCGCACCTTCCACGTGCTGCTCGAGGTGCATGACCAGGTGGCGCGCTCGGCGCGCCCCCGCGCCGTGCTGGAGATGGCAGTCGCGCGGCTCGTTTCCATCCGCCCCGCCGAGCCCCTTGGCGGCCTCGTCGACCGGCTGGCCGAGCTCGAGCGCCGACTCCGCGGCACGCCGCTGGCTCCCGTGGCACGGGCGCAGGCGCGCGAGCCCCAGAGCTCCCCGGAGGACGAGAGGCGAGGGTAAAGTTTCCTCCTGGCTTGCCCGCCGACCTCGCACCGGCGCCGCTGGCGCAGGCGGAGATCCCCGCCCCGCCGCCCGTGGCCAGCGCGCCGCCACCGCTGCCCGAGGGCGTCACCGCCGAGCGCGCCTACGAGCGCCTCCTGGCGCGCCTCGACGAGGCCGCCCGCCTCTCGGTCCGCGACGTTTCGTTCGCGATCGGCCTTGAAGCTGGCACGCTGCGGGTGGGCGTGCGGAAGCCGATGTGGCGCGACCTGGTGCGCGACACCCTCGGTCGCCTCGACCTCGCCGCGCTGGTCTCGGGACTGCGGCGGGTGGAAGTGGTGATCGACGACGTGCTCGGGCGAACTGGGCGCGAGGCGCGCTCGGATGCCGATCTCGGTCGACGGGCCGCCGCGCGCGAGGCGGCGGGCCGTTCCGAGGCGGTCAAGCGGCTGCTGGCCGCCTTCGACGCCGAGATCGAGGACATCGAGCCCACGGGCAAAGAGCCGCCTGTGTTCGCGCACGCCGACCCGGAGGTGCACGACGACGAGGGCGCGGCACGGAGTTAGCGCTGGGGCCAGGGAGGTTCGATGGACCCGTTTGCAATGGGCGGCATCCAGGCGCAGCTCAAGGCGGTACAGGACGAGGCCGCGCGAACGGAGGTCGAGGGCACCGCCGGGAGCGGACTCGTGGTGGTGCGCATGAATGGCGCGCAAGACGTTCTCGCCGTTCGCATCGACCCGAGGGCCATCGCGGATCGAGAGTTGTGCGAGGACCTGGTCCGCGCCGCGACCAACGACGCGGTGCGGCGCTCGCGCGAGGCGCAGGCCGAGGCGATGCGAAACTTCGCGGCTCGGCTCGGCCTTCCACCCGGCTTGCTCGGCCTCTGATGGACCCCTTCCGCCGCGCGGTGCAGCAACTGGCTCGCCTGCCCGGCGTGGGGGAGCGCACTGCGACTCGCTACGCGTACTGGCTGCTGCGGCAGTCCCCGGAGGTGTCCACGCAGCTTGCCGACGCGATCGTCAACCTGCGCACCGGCATCCGCGAGTGCGAGACCTGCTGCGATCTCTCGCCCTTGTCCCCGTGCCCTCGGTGCGCCGACGGCCATCGCGACCCCTCCCTGGTGTGCGTGGTCGAGCGACCCCAGGACGTCGGCGCCATCGACGCCGCCGGCGAGTTCCGCGGACGCTTCCATGTCCTGCACGGGGCGCTCTCTCCGCTCGACGGTGTTGGTGCCGACCAGCTCCGCCTCCGCGAGCTGGTGGCCCGGGCGACGGGCCTGCGGGAGGTGATCCTCGCCACCGATCCCGACGTCGAGGGCGACACCACCGCGCTCTACGTGGCGAAGCTGCTCGGCCCGCTCGGGGTCAAGGTCACGCGCCTCGCGCACGGGCTCGCGGTGGGCACGGCGATCGAGTTTGCCGACCGGGCCTCGCTGGCCCGCGCGCTCCAGGGCCGCCTCCCGCTCTAGTAGAACCGGGAAACGACACCGTAGAAGTTGCCGAAGTCGGTGCCGTCCGACACCCACAGGTGCTCTGCGGCGTTGCTGCCGTGAATCACGCGCCAGATCACCTGGTAGGCGCCCGCGGTGGCGCTCACGTAGAACTCGGGACGGTCAGGGTCGTCGGCGTCCACGGCCATCATGAACGGGCTCCAGTCCTCGTCGGACCACTCGTCCTGGAGCACCCACGCGGTGCCCTCCAGCCGGAAGATGCCCACGCCGGCCGCCGAGGTGGCCGGGACGTACCATCCGCCATCGTCGCCGTGAGCCCCCGAGATGACGCCGTAGAGCGCGGGGTTGGCGAAGTCGGGCTTGACCACGTAGGCGAAGCCATCCTCCCGGTGGTAGGTCGCGAAGCCGCCGAAGTAGTCGAAGAGGCCGACAGTGCCGGTGAGTGGGTCGGAGGCGAGGCCGATCGGGTAGAACTCGGTCTCGGGGTCCCACGAGGCCAGGTCGGTGACGGTGCCGTCGCTCGCCACCGTCGAGAGCCGGTCGGCCAGCACCACGTACAGGGTGCCATCGGGCGTGACCGTGACCGCGTAGGGAGGCCAGTCCGCCTCGCTGAAATCGGCGAGTTGCGTGCAGGTGCCATCGGTGGCCACGTGGCTCACCGCCGCCAGGTTGTCGTTGACGTACCAGCCGCCATCCGGCGCGGCGTCGAGGAAGATCGGGATGCAGTCACCGGCCTGCACGTCGGCTTCCAGCCGGCCGATGTGGTCGATCTGGTAGATGTGACCTTCCCCCCCGCTGGTGACGTAGGCAACGTCGACGCCCTTGAAGTCCTCGTCCACGCGCCCGTCGCAGTCGTTGTCGAGCCCGTCGTCGTCGTCCTCTTCTCGCGCGGGCGAGACCCTCGGCTCGGCGTCGTCGCAGTCGCCGTCGGCGGGCGAGAAGCCGTCGTCGTCCTGGTCGTCGTCGGTGTCGACGGTGTCGACGGTGTCGGTGTCGCCTCCGCCGCCCTCGCCGGTATCGCCGGTGTCCTTCTCCGGGAGGCTCACGCCGGCCTCGAGGTTGTTGCAGGCGGCCAGGGACAGGATCACGAGCGTGCGCATCGGCGAAAGGTAGCTGTTCCGGCGCGCGGAGGTTGGCTGAACTTGCGTTCAGGTTACCCGGCGATTACCCGGGGCCCATGGGATTTCGCCTCGCCACCGAGTACGCGCCGGCCGGCGACCAGCCCCAGGCCATCGAGCAACTGGTCAACGGCCTGCACTCGGGCCTGCCTCACCAGGTCTTGCTCGGCGCCACCGGCACCGGAAAGACCTTCACCATTGCCAACGTCATCCAGAGCTGGGGACGTCCCACGCTGTTGCTCGCGCACAACAAGACCCTCGCGGCGCAGCTCTACGGCGAGATGAAGAAGTTGTTCCCCGACAACGCCGTGGAGTACTTCGTCTCCTACTTCGACTACTACCAGCCGGAGGCGTACATCCCGTCTTCCGACACCTACATCGAGAAAGACAGCCTCATCAACGACCACATCGACAAGCTGCGCCACGCCGCCACGCGCAGCCTGCTCGAGCGCAACGACGTCATCATCGTGGCCAGCGTGTCGTGCATCTACGGTCTCGGTTCGCCCGAGGCCTACGACAACATGATCATACAGATCGAACCTGGGCAAACGATCCGGCGGAAGGACTTGCTCGCGCGGCTGGTGGAGTTGCAGTACCAGCGAAACGACGCCGACCTTCACCGCGGCTGTTTCCGCGCCCGGGGCGACGTGATCGAGGTGGTGCCCGCGCACGAGGCCGAGCGCGCCATCCGCATCGAGCTGTTTGGCGACGAGGTCGAGGCGCTGCGCGCCATCGACCCCTTCAAGGGCACCCGCCTCGAATCCCTCGAGAAGATCTGCCTGTACCCGGCGAGCCACTACGTCACCCCCCGCGAGAAGATCGATCGCGCGGTGCAGAGCATCCGCGACGAGCTCCTGGGGCGCCTGCAGGAGTTCCGCGACCAGGGCCTGTTGTTGGAGGCCCAGCGGCTCGAGCAACGCACGAGCTTCGATCTCGAGATGATCGAGCAGATGGGCTTCTGCAACGGCATCGAGAACTACTCGCGGCACCTCACGCAGCGCGCGCCGGGCGAGGCGCCGCCCACGTTGCTCGAGTACTTCCCGGGCGACTGGCTGCTCGTGATCGACGAGAGCCACGTCACCGTGCCCCAGGTGGGCGGCATGTACCACGGGGACAGAAGTCGAAAAGAAGTGCTTGTGAAGTACGGGTTTCGGCTTCCATCGGCGCTCGACAACCGCCCGCTCACCTTCGCCGAGTTCGAGGCGAAGGTGTGCCGCGCGATCTACGTGTCGGCCACTCCCGCGCCCCACGAGTTGCATAAGGCGATGGGCGTGGTGGCCGAGCAGGTGATTCGTCCCACGGGGCTGCTCGATCCGGTGGTGGAGGTGCGGCCGGCCCAGTCGCAAGTCGACGACGCCCTCGGCGAGATCCGCGGCACCCTCGCCCGCGGCTGGCGCGTGCTCGTCACCACCCTCACCAAGCGGATGGCGCAGGAACTTACGGATTACTACCGGGAGATTGGGCTGCGCGTGAAGTACCTGCACAGCGACGTCGACACGCTCGAGCGCATGCAGATCCTGCGCGAGCTGCGACAGGGCGAGTTCGACGTGCTGGTCGGCATCAACCTCCTGCGCGAGGGGCTCGACCTGCCGGAGGTGGCGCTGGTGTGCGTGATGGACGCCGACAAGGAGGGTTTCCTGCGCAGCGGCACCTCCCTCATCCAGACCATCGGCCGCGCCGCCCGCAACGCCGAGGGACGGGTGATCCTGTACGCCGACCATCTCACCGCCGCGATGAGCAGCGCGATGGCGGAGACGGATCGCCGTCGCGCGAGACAAGTGGCCTACAACGAGGCACACGGCATCACGCCGCGCACCATCGTCAAGGCGGTGGACAGCCCGCTCGCCGCGATCCTCGACGCCGACTACCTCAAGGTGCCTAAGGACGACGAGGAGGCCAAGGAGTTGCCCGAGATGGTGTTGGAGACGGTGCCGCTCACCGTCGCGCGGCTGCGCGCCGAGATGAAACAGGCCGCGGCACAGCTCGATTTCGAGCGGGCGGCCGAGCTGCGTGACCGAGTGAAGGCGCTGGAGAAGATGCTCCAGTAGCCCCGCGGCGCGCAGGTTAGCGGCGTTGCCCCCGGAGCCAGTCCCATGCCCGCCCCCGTCGCCACCATCGCCGCTCTCGCCGCCCACGAGGGCCAGCTCGTCACCCTGCGCGGCTGGCTCTACAACTCCGCCGGCAAGGGCAAGATCCTCTTCATCCAGCTGCGCGACGGCACGGGCATCGTCCAGTGCGTGTGCAACAAGGCGGAGCTGGGCGACGAGCTGTTCGAGGCGCTCAAGCACCTCGGCCAGGAGTCGAGCCTCATCGTCGAGGGCGCCGTCCGAGGACGCGCGCAGCAAGCTCGGCTTCGAGCTGCACGTCAGCGCGGCGCGCATCGTCACCCCAGCCACGGGCTACCCCATCACCCCCAAGGAGCACGGTCCCGCCTTCCTTCACGACCACCGGCACCTGTGGGTGCGATCGCGACGCCAGGCTGCCATCCTGCGGGTCCGTCACCTCGCGGTGCAGGCCATCCGCAACTACTTCGACGGCCACGGCTTCACGCTGTTCGACGCGCCGATCTTCACCCCCAACGCGTGCGAGGGAACCAGCACGCTGTTCGAGACCGACTACTTCGGCCGTCCCGCCTACCTGTCGCAGTCGGGGCAGCTCTATGGCGAGGCCGGGGCCCTGGCGCTCGGCAAGGTCTACGTGTTCGGGCCCACCTTCCGCGCCGAGAAGTCAGGCACGCGCCGCCACCTCACCGAGTTCTGGATGGTCGAGCCCGAGATCGCCTGGGCGCAGCTGGAAGAGATCATGGACCTCGCAGAAGACTTCCTCGTCGAGTGCACCGGTCACGTGGTGGAGCACGGTCGCGGCGCACTCCAGGAGCTCGAGCGCGACATCTCCATCCTCGAGAACGTGCGCAAGCCCTTCCCGCGCATGAGCTACGACGAGGCCTGCAAGATCCTCTCGGAGATCGGCCACCCCGTGGAGCCCGAGGACGACTTCGGCAGCCCCCACGAGACCGAGCTCACCAAGCGCTACGATCGCCCGATCATGGTGCACCGCTACCCCACGGCGGTGAAGGCCTTCTACATGAAGGAAGACCCGGCCAACCCGGTGCGGGCGCTAGGGGTCGACGTGCTCGCCCCCGAGGGCTACGGCGAGATCATCGGCGGCGGCGAGCGCGAAGACCGGATCGACGTGCTCCTGCGCAAGATCGAGGAGCACAAGCTTCCGATGTCGAGCTTCGAGTGGTACCTCGACCTGCGTCGCTACGGTTCGGTGCCGCACGGCGGTTTCGGCCTCGGGCTGGAGCGCTTCGTCACCTGGATGTGCGGCATTCCCCACATCCGGGAAACGGTGCCTTTTCCACGCACCATCGACCGGCTCAGCCCTTGACGCGCCTCGCGCACCTCCGTGGCCTCTTGCAGTCGCTCGAGGTGACCGACGCCACCGAGGCCCGGCACGCCGCCGACTGCCTCGCGCTCGCGGCCGCCGAGGGCGACCCCTTCGGCCGCGACCACTGGGTGCCCGGACACTTCACCGCCAGCGCCTTCGTGCTCTCCCCCGACGAGGCCGACGTGCTGCTCATCTTCCACGAGAAGTTTCGCCGCTGGCTGCAGCCCGGCGGCCACGTGGAGCCGGGCGACCCCGACATCGTCGCGGCGGCGCGCCGGGAGATCGAGGAGGAGACGGGGCTCGTCGACATCGAGGCCGTGGGGAGCGGCCTCTTCGACGTCGACGTGCACGAGATCCCCGCCCGCAAGGGCGACCCGGCTCACCGCCACTTCGACGCGCGGGTTTGTTTCCGCGCTCGCTCGCGCGAGCTTGTCGCGGGCACCGACGCGCTTGCCGCGCGCTGGGTGCCACTCGGCGAGGTGTCGGCGGTGGAGTCGGACGACTCGGTGATGCGGGCGGTTCAGAAACTATTGGCGAGGAAGGGCTAGATGCGACCACTTCCATCGCCGGAGCTCGCCTCCGCCCTCGCCGCCCGGCTGGGCGCGCCGCTCCATGGGACCGACCGCGAGCTCAGCGGCGTGGCCACCCTCGCCGAGGCCACGTCGGCCGACCTCGCCTTCCTCGAGAAGGGCGAACCCGGGAACGCCGGGGTGCTCCTCGCCCGCAGGCCCTTGGAGGGGCGCGCGACGATCGTCGTGCCGTCGCCGATCCTGGCGCTTGCCGATTTGCTCGAGGGCTGGTTCCGGGAGGCGCCCCCTGGGGGCGCCATCCACTCCTCGGCGCGGGTCCACCCGGGCGCCGTGCTCCATCCCAACGTCTGCGTGGGTGCAGACTGCGAAGTGGGCGAGGGAAGCGTATTGTTTCCCGGCGTGGTGCTCTATGCCCGGGTGCGTATCGGTCGCAACGTTCGGGTGCATGCCAACGCCGTGCTGGGCGCCGACGGCTTCCGCTACGAGCCGACCGCCCTGGGCCTGCGTCGTATCCCCCACGTTGGCGGCGTGGTCGTGGGCGACGGCGCCGAGATCGGCGCCAATACCTGCATCGATCGCGGTCTCCTCGGCGACACCGTCATCGGGGCTGGCGCGAAGGTCGACAATCTCGTCCAGGTGGGTCACAACTGCGTGATCGGCCCTCACGCGGTGCTGGTGTCCCAGGTGGGCCTCTCGGGTTCGGTCCAGGTGGGCGCGGGCGCGATCCTCGCTGGCCAGGTGGGGGTGGCCGACCACCGGCGCATCGGCGATGGCGCCCGGCTGGGCGCGCGGACCGCGGTGCACACCGACATTCCGGCCGGCGAGACTTGGCTCGGCGAACCAGCGCGACCGGTGCGCGAGGCGATGAGGGTCTACGCCGCGCTGAAGTACCTCCCTGAGCTGGTGAAGCGGCTGGGTCGCGACGGCGGATAAGGTCCGCCCATGTGGTTGTTCCTCCTCGCCTGCGCCCCTGAAGACACCAGTAAGGACAGCGTCGCCGACACCGAAGACACCAGCGTCGTCGACGATGGTGACCGCGACGGCGACGGCGTGCCGGACGAGGCGGACTGCGATCCCGACAACAACAACGTGTACCCGGGGCACGCCGAGATCCCCTACAACGGCCGCGACGACGACTGCGACGGGTACGACCTCACCGACGTGGATGGCGACGGCTACGACGGCGACAGCATGGAGGGCGGCACCGACTGCGACGACAGCAACCCGACGGTGAACCCCGGCGCGCCGGAGGCCTGCTACAACGAGCTCGACGACAATTGCGATGGGTGGGAGGGCGGCAACGATTGCGACGGCGACGGGTGGGAGCGCGGGCGCGATTGCGACGACGAGGACCCCGGCGTTCACCCCGAGCAGGTGGAGGTCTGGTACGACGGCATCGACGCCGATTGCGAGGGCGACGACGACTACGACCAGGACCACGACGACGAGCAGGCCAGCGACTACGGCGGCACCGACTGCAACGACCTCGATGCCGCCATCAACGCGGCTGCCGCCGAGCTCTGGAACGGCATCGACGACGACTGCGAGGGCAGCATCGATGGCATGAGCGACGCCGTGCGCACCATGGAGGCCGTGGGCGACAGCGGCGCCGGCGAGGGCATGTTTGGCGCGGCGCTGGCGTTCGTGCCCGACATCGACGGCGACGGTCGCATGGAGCTGGCGATCGGCGCGCCGCAGACCAGCGACTATGCCGGCCGGGTGTGGATCCTCCCCACCGAAGACGGCAACATCACCGCCTCGCTGGAGGGCCTCGCCGTCGGCAACGGAGAGGCCGAGAGCTACCTCGGCGCGAGCCTGCTCCACGCCAGCGCGGGCGGTGGCACGCTGGCGGTGGGGGCGCCCGCCTTCGGGGCCGACACTGGCGCGGTGTACCTTCTCGACCCTGCGGCCTTCACCGGCGGCCCCGCTGCGATCAGCTTCGACCTTGCCGTGTCGACCATCGCGCACGCGGAGGCCGGCGGCACGCTTGCCGAGACGCGCGACGGCGTGCTGGTGCTCGGCTGCACCACCGGCGCCACGACCACGGCGCTGAGCGCCTGGGACGACGTGCCGGGCGGTCGCCACGGCATCGCCACCGCCGATTTCTCGGTGCAGTCCGACCTCGTCACCTGCCTGGCCAGCGGGCTGCTCGGCGACGTGGACGGTGACGGAGGCGACGACATCGGCGTGCTCGTCGACCGCGGCGATCGCGGCGTGGCGCTGGTGTCGCTGGCCTCCGACGCCATCGACGCCGGCGGCGCCGCCGAGGTGGGCGACTTCGACGCCCACGAGGGCGCGGGGCTCGACGCGGTGACGAGCCTGCTTGCCCTGCCGGACATCGACGGCGACGGCTACGACGAGGCGGCGCTCAGCGCACCCGGTGCGAGCGCGGCGGCCACGGGGGACGGCCGCGTGTACGTGGTCCCCGGCGGCGCCTTCGACGGCGCCACGAGCGATCTGCTCGCTGCCGCCACCGCCACCGTGTCGGGCGGCACCGACAGCGCCGCCTTGCGGGCAAGCGGGCTCGCCGACATCGATGGCGACGGCACCGACGACCTCCTGCTCGGCGCCCCCGGCCCCAGCGAGCTCTATTTCACCTCGTTCGCCGCGCTGGCGCTCGGCGGCGACCAGTCGCCGCTTCGCTCCACGCCGAGCTTCACCACGCAGAGCAGCAGCCACCAACTCGGCGTCGCGGCGCTCGGCGAGGACATCGACCACGACGGCGACACCGACCTCGCCATCTCTACGGGCCGGGTGCCGGGCGGGGTCCTGCTGTTCGCCCAAGAGTAGCGCGGAACAGGCGAATCGCGGTCTCGCCGCTCACGACCGCCACCGCCACCATCATGAGGAAGATGAGCCCGGCGTTGAGGTAGCCCTGGAAGCTGGCCATCGGCAGGAACTTGCGGGTGGCCGCCTGCCAGCCGGCGGTGAGCGTGGTGGTGGCCACGAAGGCGAAGGGGAGAAGCGTGACCCAGGCGTAGCGAGCGCGCCCGCTGTTGACGATCACCGTGGTGCCGACGCAGAGCGCCACCGCCGCGAGCAGCTGGTTGGCAATGCCGAACATCGGCCAGATCGTGCTGATGTTCCCGGTGAGGATGAAGTAGCTCCACCCCGCCACGACGAGGCCGGTGGCGAGCACCGTCCCCGGCATCCAGTCCACCTGCCCGAGCTTCGGGTGGGCGCGCCCGAGGAACTCCTGCACGAGGAATCGCGCCACGCGGGTGCCGGTGTCGATCGTGGTGAGGATGAACAGCGCCTCGAACATGATCGCGAAGTGGTACCAGTACCCGAGCAGCGAACTCATCCCGGGTAAACCTGCGAAGATCTGCGCCATGCCCACCGCGAGCGACACGGCGCCGCCCGGGCGCCCGGCGATCGCCTCGCCGATCTCCGTCTCGAAGGTGGGAAGGTTCACCATCGAGAGCCCCATCTTGGTGAAGTTCTCGGTGGCCACGTTGATCGCGTAGTAGTCGCCCGGGTGGAGGCAGGCCGCCGCGATGAGCGCGGTGATGCCCACCAACCCCTCCAGCAGCATCGAGCCGTAGGCGATGGGTCGCGCGTGGCTCTCGGCCTTGATCATCTTCGGGGTCGTCCCGCTCGCCACGAGGCTGTGAAAGCCGCTGATCGCGCCACAGGCGATGGTGATGAACACGAAGGGAAACAGCTTGCCGGGCACGATCGGGCCGCCGCCCGCCGCGAACTCCGACACGGCCGGCGCGTGGAGCTCGGGGTTCACCACCAGCACGCCCACCACCAGCGCCGCGATGGTGCCGAGCTTCATGTAGGAGCTCAGGTAGTCGCGAGGGCAGAGCAGGAGCCAGACCGGCAGCACGCTCGCCACGAAGCCGTAGGCGGCGATGGCGTAGGTGATGCCGTCTTTGCTGAGGCTGAACCACGGGGCGAGGCTGCTCGCCGCTACTTTCTCGCCGAGCACCACCGCCCCCAGCAGGCCGAGCACGCCTGCGATGCTCGCGGTGCGCACGTCGCCCACGCGGATCCGGTACATGTAGATGCCCATCGCGAAGGCCAGCGGGATCGACATCGCGATGGTGAAGGTGCCCCACGCGCTCTCGAAGAGCGCGTTGACCACGGCCAGCCCGAGGCCCGCGAGCGCGATGACGACGATGAAGAGGATGGCGAAGCTGGTGATGGCCCCGGAAACGGGGGACAGCTCGCTCCTCGCGATCTCGGCGAGCGACTTGCCATCACGACGAATGGACGCGGCGAGGATCACCAGGTCGTGCACCGCGCCGCCGAGGCACACGCCGACGAGAATCCACAGATACCCGGGGAGATACCCGAACTGCATCGCCAGTACCGGGCCGATGAGCGGACCGGCCCCGGTGATCGCTGCGAAGTGATGCCCGAACAGCACCCACTTGTGCGTGGGATGGTAGTCGCGGCCGTCGTCGTAGCGCACGGCTGGGGTCGTGCGCGCATCGTCGAGCACCAGCACCTTCGCGGCGATCCACGCCGAGTAATAGCGGTAGGCTACGGCGAGCGCCGCCAGGGCGAAGAGCATGAGGGGGAGCGCGGACATCGCGGCGGAGTATCGCGCGCCCGCGGCGGGGAGTTAGCGGCGCGCGGATGCGGTTCGTCGACGAGGTCGAGATCTTGGTGCAGTCGGGCCGGGGCGGCCGGGGCAGCGCCTCGTTTCGTCGCGAGAAGTTCGTGCCTTTCGGCGGTCCCGACGGCGGCGACGGTGGGCGCGGCGGCCACGTGATCTTCTCGGCGGATGCCGGGCTCGGGTCGCTGCTCGACCTGCGCGGTCGCGCCCAGTGGAAGGCGGCCGATGGCGCCGCCGGTGGCTTTCGGCAGATGACCGGCGCCGACGGTGACGACCTGGTCGTCCGCGTGCCGCGGGGCACCGTGATCCGGGACGTCGATCAGGACCTCGTGATCTGCGAGCTGCTCGTCGCCGCCGAGTCGCGCGTGGTGGTGGAGGGCGGCAAGGGGGGCCTCGGCAACGTCCACTTCAAGACCAGCACCAACCGCGCGCCTCGCAAGACGACGCCGGGTGGCCCGGGCGAGACGCGGCGGCTGCGCCTGGAACTCAAGCTCGTCGCCGACGTCGGGCTCCTCGGTTTCCCGAACGCCGGCAAGAGCACCTTGATCTCGGTCATCTCGGCGGCCCGACCGAAGATCGCCGACTACCCTTTCACCACCCTCGTCCCGAACCTGGGCGTCGTCCGCGCGGGCGACGACAACAGCTACGTCGTGGCCGATATCCCCGGTCTCATCGAGGGCGCGGCGGAGGGCAAGGGGCTCGGGCACCAGTTCCTCAGGCACGTGGAGCGAACGCGCTTGTTGCTCCATCTCGTCGACGCCAGCGAGGCGCGCGAGGACGACGACCCGGGGGCCACCCCACTGGGACGCTGGCGCGTGCTCCGCGACGAGCTTCGTCGCTACAGTCAGGCCCTGGCCGATCGCCCGGAGGTGGTGGTGCTCACGAAGATCGACGCGGTCAGTCCTGAGGTGCTCAGCGCCTTGAAGGCCGAGTTCCTCGCTGCCGGCGTGGAGGGGCTGCACGCGATCAGTGCCGTGAGCGGCCAGGGCGTTACGTCGCTGTCTGCGGCCACATGGGAACGACTGCGTGAGCTTGCTCCTCCTCTTACCGTCGAAGATCCTCTCGGGGTGTGAGGCGGAGGAGCGCGAGGTCGTGCCCGAGGTGGACGTGTTCCCGCAGGCCGCCGCCGAGGTCACCTTCGCGTCCCTCGAGGCGCTGGGCTCGCACCGGCTCGACGCGCGGATCCACACCACCGTCCGCCTCGAGGGCGTGCCGCCGCAGGAGGCGGTGGAGACGACCAGCCTGCGCTGGCGCGACGCCGAACACTGGCAGGTGTCACGACGTCGCGATGGCGTGCCGTTGAACGAAGTCCTGGCCTGGGAGGGCCGAGCCTGGACCTCCACCGGCGGGGCGGCGCTGGCCGGCCGGGGTGACGCCGAGCCCTACCGCGCCGATCTCTCCGTGGGCTGGGACCCGTGGCGCCGCGCGCTCGGCACCACCGCCGACCAGCTCGCCTTCCGGCCGCTTGGCACCGAGTCGATCGAGGGCCGACCGGCCCGGCTCTATGCCGTCGAGACTGGGCAGCCCGAGGGGGTGAAGGGCCGGCGGATCGAGCGTGTCGAGGGTCGCGTGTGGATCGACGAACTCACCTCCGTGCGCCTGGTGGGCGACGTGACGGTGGCCACCGAGCACCGGGGCCGCGCGCAGGAGGTGCGCCTGAGCTTCTCCGTGGCCGGCATCGGGGAAGACCCGGGCGTGACGCCTCCCCCGGGGGCCCCTTGAAGATCGGTGTTTGCTCAGGTATGCTGCACGGCGCCCACTTGCTGATCTCGCCCGCCGCCATCATCGTCCTCGCTGGCTGGGTGCCCCGTGCCTCGGCTTGCCCCTCCGACGCCCAGGGCGCGGCGACCCATGTCGACGCGGAGGCGGCCTCGGTCGACGAGATCGTTGCTATGCACGTGGCTCATGGCGCGCCGATGATCGGCTCGAACTGCTCGTACAGCACCGGGCTGATGGCGCGCCGCGTGCTGGGCGAGGGGCGCGACTGGACCTTCGTGGGCCAGGTCGAGCCCACGGCCAACGACCTCGCCTCGCACGTGGCGACCCCCTACCGCACGCGCAGCGCGGGCCAGTCCGCCTTTCTCGTCGCGACCGAGCTGCTCGAGCGCTTGCTCGCGGAAGATCGGACCGACGCCACGCTCGCCCTGTCGGGCCGCACGCTCGACGTCGACGGCGTCACCTACGTGGTCCTCACGTCGTACCGGGTGGTCAACTCATGAGGAGGCCTCATCCGTCCAAGTGAACTTGCGCGCGCGGCTGCTGAGGCTGCAGCGGCCCGGAAGGCCGAGGACATCGTGATCCTCGACCTGGACGGGGTGTCGTCGTATTGCGACGCTTTCGTGATCTGCAACGGGACGAGTCGCCGCCAGGTCCGCGCGGTGGCCGAGGGGATCATCGAGGAACTCCGGGCGAGTGGTCGGCGTCTCGTCGGTGTCGAAGGGCTCGACGCGTGCCGCTGGGTCCTACTCGACTTCGGCGAGGTGATCGTCCACGTGTTCGACGAGGCGATGCGAGGGTTCTACGACCTCGAGTCCCTATGGGGCGACGCGCGACGCGTGGACATCCCGGGGGTGACCCAGCCGGCCCCGGCAATCCTGCCGCGCCGCGAAAGCCCGGCGCGCGTGTAGGGACGGCCGCCGGCCGCTTTCGTGGACATCCTTGTCGTCACCGGACCGGGGCGCGCGCCCCGGTGGTGCGAGGAGGCCTGCGCCGACTGGAGCACGCGCATCTCCCGGAGTTTCCCGGTGCGCCTCCAGCCCGAGGCCCCCCGGTTCCCGGCGCGCGCCCGGGTGATTGCCCTGGACGAGCGGGGCGAGGAGCGCGACAGCCGTGGCTTCGCCTCGCTGCTGGAGGAGGCCATCCGCGCCGGGGCCCAACCCCTCTGCTTCGTCATTGGCGGTCCGTACGGGCTCGACGAGGCGGTGCGCGCGCGCGCTGACCGCACGCTGCGCCTGAGCGCGCTGGTGCTCAACCACGCGGTCGCGCGCGTCGTCCTGTTGGAGCAGATCTACCGGGCCTGTGCGATCCGCGCGGGGAGCCCCTACCACCACGGCGATTGACCCTCCCGCCGGGGTGCACAGCTTCCGCGCCGTGCTCGCCCTCCTCGCCGTCCCCGAGTGCCCCGCCTGCGCCGGCCCCGCGGAGGCCGGTCGCGTGTGCGGTGACTGCCTGGCGGAGTTGCAGCGCCCGCTGCGCGAGGAACCCTGTCGCGGCACGCCGTTCGCGAGCTTCCGCACGGGAGGTCCCTACGGAGGACCCCTCGGCGCCCTGGTTCGCGCGGCGAAGTTCGGTCCCGACGAGGCCATCGCCCATACGCTCGCGCGATCGATCGCGGCGCGTTTTCCACCGGTCGCCTTCGCGGCGATCGTGCCCGTTCCCACCACGCCGTGGCGCCGACTCCAGCGGGGCTTCCACCTGCCCGAGTTGATGGCGGCGGCGCTGGCGCGGTCGACGGGATCGCCGCTTGCGTTCCCGTTGCGGCGCCGTTGGGGCGCGGCGCAGTCCGGCCGCGACGACGCGGCACGCCGGGGAGCAGCTTCCAGCCTGCTTCGTGCTGCCCACCCGGCGAGCGGTCGCGTGCTCCTGGTCGACGACGTGCTCACCACTGGCGCCACGCTCTCGGCCGCCGCACACGAGTTGACCGCGGCTGGCGCGAGCGAGGTTCACGGCGTGGTCGTGGCGTCCAGCGGTCCGCCCCTGCGAGCGGGCGTCGGGTTTTCTTGACATCGTCGCGACTTTGATGACGACCCTGGGGCGTATTTCTCCTCAAGCGGCCCTGGCGGGGGCCGAATGAGCCCACGAGGACGTTGGAACGGAAGTTGCAGTGAACTCAAACGAGCCTGGGAGGCCTTGATGTCTACCACGATCGACACGAATCTCGGCGAGCTCATCTCGCGCTTCTACGAGGAGTTCCTCTCCATGTACGGAGACGAGGAGCTTGCCAGCGTGGCGACCGCGGCGGTCATCAACGACCTGCTCGGGCAGGCGGCGGCGCAGTCGCACGAGGCGGCAGCGTAGCCCAACGGCCAGCCGCGCCGAGACCGGCTGGGGAGGCCAGTCTCGGCGTGCGCTTCCTTTTGGGAGGCGCAAAAGATGCGGTCGGTGGCGTCGCGAACGGATAGGAGACACGTCCCCCGGGGTCCGTCTTGGAACCCAAGCTCCGCGTCCTTCCCACCGTCGCCAACCCCGCCCTCGAGAACGCCGCCCGGCGCCATTGGGCCGCCATCACCGTGGCCGTGGCCTGGGAGCTCGCGCGTTGCCAGTCGAAGGTGCGCGCGCCCTTGCTCGAGGCCGCACGCGAACACGCGTTGTGGCGGGTGGGGGCCGACGCCAGTCTCGCCGAGGCCGAGGCCGTCGCCGCTGCGGCGGCTCGCGACTACCTAGACCGCCGGGCGGGGAAGTACGCGCCCTTCGTCGACGACCCTGACGACGGCATCCTGCCCGACCCTCGGTGGCGCGAGGCGGTGCTGGGGTCGGTGACGCCGATGCACGAGGCGGTGTTCCGCCTGCACTACGGGGACGGCGTGCCGCTGGAGTCGGTGGCGCGAAAGCTCGAGGTCGACCTGAGCTGGGTGCGGCCTGCCCGGGAGGCGGTGCGCGAGCTGGTGCGCGCGGTGGTGGCCGAGGACGGCATCAGTACCGAGGGCTGGGCCGCCGAGCGGCTCGACCGCCTCGTTACCCGGGTCGCGCTCGCCGCGGGCGACCGTTGCCCCGGGCCCGGCGGTCTGGCCACCGAACTCGGCAGAGCACACGCCGAGGAGTGCCCGCGCTGCGGTCGCGCGTTGCGTCTGTTCCGCGAGGGGGTCGTGGCGCCTGCCGACCTGTTCCCCCCGCCGAACGAGATCCCGGTGCCGCCCGCGGCCCAGCGGCTCGTGCTGGTGGAGCTACACCCCGACCAGCGTCGCCACGCGCGGGCCCTCGACGCGGCCCTGACGACCTTTGTGCGGGTCGATCCCGACACGCTCGTCGGCCCCCCGGGCGAGGCCGCCCACGCTGCCCTCGTCGAGCTGGCGCTGGAGGGCAAGCCACCTCGCGCGGCCCTGCGGGTGGCCAGCGCCGCCGTCCCCGGCGCCCTGCGGGATGGCGTCGTGATCGGCCATGTGCTCGCCCGTCTCCGCGAACTCGCCCGTACCTTGCCCTGGGGAGAGGTACGCGGTGTCGAGCCTCTGCCCGACCCCCTTCCCCCTCCTCCCTCCGCCGCGCGCTGGTGGGCCACGGCGGGGCTCCTCGTCACCTTTGCCGTGGGCGCGGCGGTGCTCGCCACGCGCCCGGCGGAGCAAGGGGCCCGCTTCGAGCTCGCGGGGGCGCGCGTGGTCGACACCGTCGTGTTCGACACAAGCGACGAGGCGTACGTCGACGTGGCCGCCATCGGCCCGGGCCACGCCGAGCTGCTGTTCCACTCGACGACGCCTTCCGAGAAGGCCGCGATCGCCACCGGCGACGGGCGGTTCCGCTTGCCGGCCGACAGTCGCGCCATCCTGCTGGTGTCGGCGGGCGAGGAACTCCGCGATATGGCCGAGATCGTCGCCGCCGCGAGCAGCGCCGAGGACGCGCGGCGTCGCGTGCGCGATCGCTACCCCTCCGCGGCCGCGCTGCTCGTGCGATAGCCCTCACCGAATGCCGCTCACCCCGCTCGACATCCTCAACAGGCAGTTCCCTCCCGCGCGACGGGGCGGCTACGAGCCCGCCGACGTGCACGCCTTCCTCGACCAAGTGCGCGAGTCGCTGGAAGGCAGCCTGCGAGAGAACCTCCGATTGCGCGAGGAAATCCTCGAGCGCGACCGCGAGATCGCGGGGATGCGTGCCGAGGCGGGCGACATCAAGGAGGCGCTGGTGCTCGCGCGGCGTCTCGCCGTCGACATGGAGAACAACGCGCGCCGCGAGGCCGACATCGTCGTGGGCGAGGCTCGCCTCGAGGCGGAGCAGATCCTTGCCGCGGCGCGGGACGAAGACCGGATGCTCGCGGAGCACCTTGTCCGCATGAAGACTGCCAAGATTCACCACCTGGCGCAGCTCCGCGCCCTCGTGCAGGCCCAATCCAAGATCGTCGAAGAGCTCGAGCGAGAGTGAAGCTCGACCTCCACGTGCATACCGATCGCAGCGACGGGAAGTACGCGCCCGACGAGGTGCTGCGCCGCGCCGCCGCCGCCGGGCTCGACGCCATCGCCGTGGCTGACCACGACCTCGACCCGGTGCTCGTTCCTGGCCTGCGCGAGGTGGATGGTCACGCCATCCGGGTGATCGCCGCCGCCGAGGTGAGCGGTCATCACGACGGGCGCGAGTACCACCTGCTCGTGTATTTCCCCGGCGATCCCCCGCCCGAGGCGCGCACCTTCCTTCGCGCTCGCGCGGCGTCGCGCTCGCGTCGCTTTGACGAGGCCATGGCGAGGCTCGGCGTCGAGGCCCGGGCCTCCGCCGAGGCCACCCGAGGAGAGATCGCGCTCACGCGCTTCCACATGGCGCGTGAGCTGGAAAGCAGCGGTCGCGTGCGGCGCGCGCATGACGCCTGGACCTTGCTGGGCGCCGACAACGTGCCGCTGATCGACCTTGCCTTCGTCGATGCCATTCGCATCGCGCGTGGCTGGGGCGCGCTCACCTCCTGGGCCCACCCGCCGCTGGCCGACGCCAACCGCCACCTTGCCGTGTTCGTGGCGGCGGGCCTGCACGCGGTGGAGGCGAGCCGCCCGAGCCACGACCGCGCCACCCGCAACGGCCTGTCGCGGCTGGCGAAGCGCTTCGGCATCCTCGTCACCGGTGGATCCGACTGGCACGGCTGGTGGGAGGGCGAACTCGGCCTCTACCGTTTCGAGCACGACCCGGCCCAGCGGTTCATGTCGCGACTTGATGCGGCGTAGGCATCGCCCGGCGCGGACCTAGTGCCGCCGCTGGTCGTCTTCGGGGGTGGCCTGCTCGCCCTGGCGGTGGGGCGTGCCGCCGCCGCGCGCGGACAAGCGGTGACGGTGGCGTCGCCCCGCCCCTGTGTGGTGGCCGGCTGGTGGCGCCAGTTCCCCGGCCCGCGCGACACCCTGGACTGGATGCCCGGAGGTGCCGAGGTGATCGTGGCGGTCGGCCCCAGCCGATCCGTGCCCGTCGACCGCGCCTGGGGCGAAGGCTTGGCCGTGCTCCTGTCGCGACTCGGGCACTCGGCTCGGGTGGTGCTCGCCGGTCCCTTGCCTGGCCGCGAGCCCTCCATCGAGCTCTTCGAGCGCGTGCTGGAGCGCTGGCCCGGGCCCTGCCTCCGCGTGGCTCCGCTCTTCGGGCAGGGCGACACCGGGCCGGGGCAGTGGGCGTCGACTCTCCGGGCCGGCGGCACGGTGCGCCTGGGTGAAGCCCCGGCCGTGCGCTGGCTCGCGGCGGACGACGCCGCACGGGTGATGCTGGGCGACCTGTCGCCGGGCGAGCACCTCGCCACCGGCGGCGAGGTCTGGACGCCGGGCGACGTCGCCGACCGCCTCGCGATGCGATTTGGTGGACGGCGGGCTCGCCCGCTCCTCGGCGCGGGGCTGCCCCGCGACGTCCTTGCCCGGCTCCGCGCGTGGTCCGGCCACCCGGATCGCTGGGACGAGGCTCGCTGGGGACCGCGCACCTCGCTCGCGGCGTGGGTCGAGCGCCTTCCCGGTCCCCGGCGCCGCGCGACGGGTTAGCCTGAGGCGGCTTTTCCCCGGAGTTCCCCTTGGCCGAGACCCGCGAGTTCTTCCACGACTACATGCCCAAGAAGCTGACGGACAACCCTAGCCTCGTCACCTCGGTGAAGGCGGTGTTCCAGTTCAACATCACCGACGCCGGCACGTGGACGGTCGACCTCAAGAACCCCCCCGGGGCGGTCACCGAGGGCGAGGCCGTTGCCGCCGACTGCGTGATCACCGTCGCCAAGGCCGACTGGGAGAAGCTGCTCGACACCCCGACCCTCGGGATGCAGTTGTTCATGACCGGTAAGCTCAAGGCGAGCAATATCGCGCTGGCGATGCAGCTCCAGAAGATTCTGGCCTAGTAGGCTGTAGGTCCTGAGCGTCGGCACGACGGGCATCGTCGTGACACGCGGCCGTGCTCGCCGCGCCCGCCGTCGCCCGCCGCCTGCAGAGGCCCCGCATCACCGAAAACCAACCTACAGACTAAGCCCTACAGCCTACAGCCTAGCCCCACCGCTTCTCCGCCGTCGCCAGCAGATCGCGGTGGGCCTTGTCCTCGTCGGCCATCTTCACCAGGAGATCGCCGAACTCGGGGAAGAGCTTGAAGAACTGCGTGCGCCCGTGCAACTCGGCGCTGTGCTCCTCCACTCGGCGCGCCAGCCGCAACGCGTCGGCCACGCCGATGCCGTGTCGCTCGCAGCGGGCCCGTTCCTCGCGGATCTCGGCGAGGAAGGCGGCGGCGTCGGTGCTCTCGGCATCGTAGCCCTGCTCGCCCTGAGGCCGCGCCGTCGACATCGCGCTCTGGTGGATGCGGATGGAGGCGGCATGGTAGCGCTCCGCCTCGGCGTACAGGCGCCAGAAGTAGGCCAGCTCCCGCTTGTCGGCGAAGGTCTTGGCGAACACCTCGTACAGCGCGGCGCACTCGAGCTCGATGGCCACCGCTAGTTCAAGCACGTCTTTCCAGGTCGACGCCATCTCCGCCTCGCGTGACAAATTCTAACGCGAGCGATCTAGGGCGACCCGGCCGAGCGGGTCTCGTCCAGGATGCCGTCGCCCACCACGTCGGCAAGCCCATACACCGTCTCCTGGGGATTCACGCCCGTGGAGGTGGGGAAGATCGAGGCGTCGGCCACGTAGAGGTTGTCGTAGCTCCACATGCGTCCGGTAGGCGAGACCACACAACGGGCGCGACGACTGCCCATTCGAGCCGTCCCCATCTGGTGGAAACAAACCAGGGCGAGCTCGCCGATGCCCCAGCCCACGTCGTCGAGCTTGCGGAAGTCGCGAGTGGAGCGGAAGTAGGTGAGCTTGTTGTGCGCGGTGAGCGCCATTGCCGCGCCAGCCGCGAGCCAGGCCTCGGCGGCGCGCTCGGTCGAGAGCCGCAGCCGGTGGGCATCGCTGGGCGCCAGGCTCGCCTCGATGATCGGGCGGCCCTTGCCCACGCGGACGCGTCCCGGGACGTAGTCCCGGAGCAGCAGCCCCGCCGCCGCGTAGTGGTTGTAGCGGCGGAACTCCGCCTGTCGCTCGGCGCCGAGGCCGGGAAGGATGGTGGAGGTCAGCGCCGGAGGCGCGCCGATGCCCTCGATGAGCACGTCGATCGGGTGCTCGTGGAGCACCCAGCTGAACTCGCCGATGTAGTAGCCCTGCTTGATCCCCTCGTAGTTGGCAATGCGCTCGCCGGGGAAGTACCCCACCACGGGGGTGCCGGGGTGGGCATAGAAGTTCTCGCCGAGCTGGCCCGAGGGGTCGTCGACCCCGGAGGACAGCAGCAGGTACGGCGTGTGGATCGCGCCGCCCGACACCACCACCACGTCGGCCTTCACCGTGAACTCGCCGCGCGGCTGGCGGTCGGCGCCGAGGAGGCTGCCGCGCACCCCGGTGGCCCGGCCCGCGGCGGTGTCGACGCGGTCGACGCGGGCCTCGGTGAGCAAGGTGGCGCCGTGCTGCGTGGCGATGGGGACGTAGGTGATCGCAGCCGACTGCTTGGCGTTGTAGCTACAGCCGAGGTCGCAGAAGCCCGAGCCGTAGCACTGGTAGGCGTTGCGATGGAAGGTGTCGCCCTTCCAGCCGAGGCGCTCGGTGCCCTGCCGGAGCTTGTCGTTGTTCTTGTTGAGGTTCCCCGGGTCGAGCTTCCGAACGTGGAGCACCTCCTCGATCGCGTCGAAGCGCGGTGCCATCCTCTCGGGCGACAGCTCGTCGAGCCCGAAGCGGCGCTGCCAGTCGTACAACAGCCGCGCGGGCGTGCGGAAGCAGTCGAGGTAGTTCACCACCGAGCTGCCGCCCACCGCCCGGCCGTGGAGCACGCCCATCGCCCCGTTCTCCGAGGTGCGCAGCCCGCCCTCGTAGTAGAGCTTGCGCATCATCTCCGACTCGCGCTGGCTCATCTCGCTGGCCGGCACGTGCGGGCCGGCCTCCACCATCACCACGCTCCGGCCCGCGCGCGCCAGCTTCGCCGCCACGCTCGCGCCGCCGGGCCCGGTGCCCACCACCACCACGTCGGCCGCCAGCGCCAGCCCGGGCTGGGCCTCGGTGCCCGAGATCCTCACGAGGGCTCCCCGAAGCGGAGCGGGTGCGCGGCAAGCGGCACCCGGCCGAGCCAGGGCCCGGGGTAGTCGAGCTGCGCCCAGGTGGCCTCGTTGCCGTAGCAGTGGGCGAGCACGAGCTGCCGCAGTGCCTGGCCCACCTGCCGCCGGAAGGGGAGGGGACTCTCCAGCCAGTCGACCAGCGCCGCGGCCTGGGTAGCGGGGGCGAGCCCGGCGTAGGCGCCCCAGGTCGGGACGAGGACGCGCGAGAGCTTGTCGAAGGTCGACGGGAGCGAGGCCAGGACGGGTTGTTTGTCGGCGTCGAGGAAACCGAGCGTTTCCTGGAGCGCGGGACGGATGTCGAGCGCCTCGGCGCCCGGCCCGTACACCACGCCCTTGAGCGCGTCGAGCACGTCGAGGTCGGCGGGGCCGAAACTCGCCACCGGGGGCGGCAGGGCCGCATGCAGCGAGCGAGGAATCGCCGCCGCTGCCGCGACGGCGCCAAGCGCGAGGGCCCGCCGGGAGAGCATCATCCCGGGGGAAGTATCCCGCCTACATGCGACGGCGACGCATCCAGGTGCCCACGGCGCCCACCACCGCGAGCCCCGGCACGCCGAGCATCGCCACCACGCTCACGAGCAGGGCGGAGAGCACCCCCACCTCGAGGCGACCCTTCTTCGCCTCGTTGGGCCGGATGCTGATCTGCCCGGCCTCATCGACCATCCACGCGAGGCCATTCATCAACAAGTCGCTGTTGACGCCCGAGGTGGCGAACTGGTTGCTCGCGAAGTCGGCGTCGCCGACCACGAGCACGCGCCCGCCGGCGGCCACGGGAAGGCTCGGCGCCGCGCTTGCGGCCGGCAGGCCGAGGCTAGGCGCGCCGTCGAGCGCCGCCGCCGGGGCCAGCGTCGTGGGGATCGCCCGGGGGTCGGCCACCTCGACCGCGACCATCAGCGGCACCTTGCCGATGATGTCCTCGCCCTCGGTGGGCTCGGCCACCTCGTCGCCGGTCTGCTCCAGTCTGGTCTCCGCCCAGCTCGCGTCGGTGCTCCGCGCCAGCTCCTGCACGTTGAGCCCGGCCACCTCGGGCCCCTTGCCCACCGAGCGCGCCAGCGGCAGCACCACCTGGCCGCGCAGTTCGTCGGTGATGGGGTGGGCGTCGAAGCTGTCGTCGGAGAGCACCACCCAGGTGGGGCCGCCCCCCGCGATCTGGCGGTAGGGGTCGCCCTCCACCACCACGTCGTTGCCGAGCTTCACGCCGTAGCGGCTCATGTCGGCGGCGGTGAGCGGGGCGTCGATCGGGTTGAGCAGCGCCACGAAGTTGCCGCCGGCGGCCACGTAGGCGGCGATCCGGTCGAGCTCGGCGGGGAGCAGGTCGGTCTGCGGGCCGGGGAGCACCAGCACATCGCAGGTGTCGGGCGTTGGCGCCTGATCGAGCAAGGCCAGCGACTGAACGGTGTAGTTCTGCTTCTGCATGCGGCCGAAGAGCGCCCCGAGGCCGCTCGGCGAGTAGCTGTCGTCGGCCTTGCCCTCGCCGTGCCCGGTGATGCTGCACACCGAGTGCGTCTTGCTGCTCGTGAGCTTGATCAGCGCGTTGGTGACGGCCTCCTCGTCGAAGCCGTACTCCACGCGCTGTTCGGCGTCGCCGAGCTTGAAAATGGCCGTGCCCGAGGGGCTGGTGATCCCCTCTTGCTCCACTGCCCAGGCGTCCACGTAGGGGTCGTGCATCTCGAGCTTCAAGAGCGTGCTCTGCTCGGTGTAGCCCTTCATCAGCTCGAGGAAGTTCCCCTCCTCGGGGCTCCCCTTCACGAAGAAGGCGAGCACCGCCACCTCGCGATCGAGGGCCCTCGTCACGTCGATCGACTGCGGCGACAGCGAGTAGCGCTTGGTCTGGGTCAGGTCCCAGCGCTTGTCGAAACGCACGCCCACCCAGTTGGCGGCGACGAGGATCGCCAGCCCGACCAGGAGCGTGATCCCGGCGGTGAAGCTCTGGCCCACCGTCTGGTCCTTGCCGAGGTCGGAGAGCGAGCCCCAGTCGAGGAACAACCACAGGCCGATGCACGCGGCCCCGGCCCCGCCGGTGGCATGCACCCAAACGGGCAGTTCCTCGAGGGCGTGGGTCCAAACCAGCGACATGCCGGCGAGGTACCCGAGCAGGATCACCGCGCCGACAACCGCGAACAACCAGCCGATTGCGCGCATCCGGGCCCCCTACCGCCACCGCAGCGCTTCGATGCGCTGGGTGGTGGCAAACACGAAGAAGATGATGATGGAAACGAAGTAGACGGCATCCGTCACGTGGAGCACGCCCTTGGAGATGTTCTCGAAGTGCTCGAGCATCGACACCTGCTCGACCACCGCCTTGGCCTTGCCCTCGCCGAGCAGGCTACCGAGCCAGCCGAGGATCCAGAGCCCTAGGTTGATCGCCACCCCGGCCACCAGCGCGATCACCGGCTGGTCGGTGAGCGACGAGGTGAACAGGCCCACGGCCACGAAGGTGGCGAGCAGCGCGATGAAGCCCACGTAGTTGCACAGCATCACGCCGTGGTCGGGCTCGCCGAGCCAGTAGAGAGACGCGGGCACGTAGGCGGTGGTCGCCACCATCAGGGAGGCGAAGGCGAGGCCGCCGAGGAACTTGCCCACGGCGATGGCGGTGGAGCTGATCGGCGAGGTGAGCAGCAGCTCGAGCGACTTCTCGCGACGGTCGGCCGCCACCAGGCCCATCGTGAGCGCTGGCATGACGAACACCACGATCACGCTCAGGTTGCCGAAGATGCCCTGGAGGAGCATCTCGGTGACGTTCTCCTCGCCACCCATCATCCCCATCGAGGCCGACTGGATG
>VGRE01000003.1 GCA_016875435.1 Deltaproteobacteria bacterium
ACCACGGCGATGCGGGCCTTCGCCACCCGCCTCCGCGAGCGTGGCCTAGTGGCCGTGCACGCCACGCTCGAGACCAGCCAGGGTTTCACGGAGGTGAGCGCCGCCGAGCCGCAGTGGATCCAGGCGCTCACCCACGCGGCCGCCCTCGTGCTCCCCGCGCCCCAGTGTCCAGGGTAGGCTCCCGCCGTCGCGACGGCACTGTAGCTCGCGTCGCCCCCCCCCCCGCATAGTCCGATCGCGTAATCCACATGACCGTCCGGCGAGTTGCCACGGGCGAGGCAGGTCGCGACCAGGGCTGTTGTAGAGTTGCGACTATTTGTATTTCTAGCCGGTCGTCTGCCGGGCGCGCCGGGGCTCAGCCCAGCTCGTCCCAGAGCCGCCCGATGGCCAGTGCATGGATTCGATCCGCCAGGGGGAAACTTCGGGTGCCCGCGTGGACGACGAACAACTTGTCGAGCTCCAGGTCGGCCAGGGCCACGTGCATCGACCTCGTGGTGGAGGGACTCTCGGTGCGCTTGAACTCGAAGCCCAGCCGGCGCCCGCCCACTTCCACGTAGAGGTCGAGCTCCGCGCCCCCGTGCGTGCCCCAGAACCAGCATTGATCGCCGGGCACGCCCAGGCGCTCGACCACCTGGGCTAGCGCAAAGCCCTCCCAGGACGAGCCCAGCCCCGGGTGGCTCTCCACCGAGCGGGCGTCACCCATTCCGAGGAGCGCGTGCAAGACCCCGGAGTCCGCAACGTAGACCTTTGGCGCTTTCACCTGGCGCTTCCCCACGTTTGCGTGCCAGGGCGGGAGCACGCGCAGGAGGAGCGCGCCGGCGAGCAGGTCGACGAACTCGCGCACCCGGTGGTCGCTCATCCCGAAGGCGCGGGCCAGGTCGCTGGCGTTGAGCACGCGCCCGTGGGCGTGCGCCAGCATCGTCCAGAACCGTCGTGCCGCCGGGGGTGGCAGCTTGAGCCCGAGGGCGGGCAGGTCGCGACTGAGCAGGTTCCTGATGTAGTGCTCCCGCCACTGCGACGATTCCTGCTCCGAGGCGGCCAGGACGCTGGGAGGCAGGCCGCCCCGGACGTGTAGCAGCGGCGCGTCGGCGATCTCGTCGAGCGCGAAGCCGGGCACCTCGTGCCACGCGATGCGGCCGGCCAGCGAGTCCGCGCCGTGGCGGAGGAACTCGGGCGACGCGCTGCCGAGGAGCAGGAACCGGGCGGGGCGGCCGGGGCGATCGGCCAGGACACGGAGGAGCGGGAACAGTCCGGGCTGGTGCTGCACCTCGTCGATGACCACCAGTCCTCGGAGGTGCCGGAGGGCCAGCCCCGGCTCGGCGAGGAGACCGGCATCGGCGGGGTCTTCCAGGTCGAAGAAGTGAGTGCCCTCGACCTCGGTGGCGATCGCGCGTGCAAGTGTGCTTTTTCCTGCCTGGCGCGGGCCGAGCACGCCCACCACGGGGAAGGCCTCCAGGAGCTTGCGAATGCTCTCGACGTGCCGCCGGCGGGTGATCATCCGTGAAGTTTATGAAACCCATGTCGAGATTTCAAGGAAGTTACCCCGCCACCCACCTGGATACCCCGCCCCGTGCGCGGCTACACCCTCCTCGACACGGCACGTACCCCCGACGGGGTGGAGCTGAGCCTGTGCGAGCGCGGCCCCGAGCTCGTGATCCGGGCCCACGGCATCGACCTGATGTCGAACCGGATGCACGGGTCGGAGGCCCAGATGGCGGCGCTGGCCCGGTGCCCGCGCGAGGGCGCCCGGGTGCTCGTGGGCGGCCTCGGCATGGGCTACACCGCCCGCGCGGCGCTCGACCTGTTGCCCGCGGGCGGATCGGTGACGGTGTGCGAGCTGGTGCCCGCGGTGGTGGACTGGAATCGCGTCCGCCTCGGCCACCTCGCGGGCCACCCGCTGCGCGACCCTCGCCTCTCGCTGGTGGTGGGCGACGTGGCCGCGCTGTTGCGTGACACCCCGGGCGCATGGGACAGCATCCTGCTCGATGTCGACAACGGTCCCCGGGCCTTCACCGAGGAGGCCAACGCGAAGCTGTACGCCAGCGGCGGCCTGGGTGTCACGCTGCGCGCGTTGCGCGGGGGCGGCGCCGTGGCGTACTGGTCGGCCTTCGAGGATCGCGAGTTCGCGCGGCGGCTGGCGAGGGCTGGATTCCGCGCGGAGGAACACAAGGTGCGGGCGCGCGGCGTGAACCGCGGGCCGTGGCACTGGGTTTACGTGGGGCGGGGGTAGGCCCCCCCTACTCGGCGTCCCGGCAGCACCGAAACCCGGTCGAGTAGTCATGGTAGCTCGTGTCGTGCGCCGAGGTGGTGTAGTCGCACCCGGCGCCGTTGATCACCGCGTCGGCGTAGAAGCCGCCCTTGAAAGTGCCGTTGGGAACGGCAATCCACTCGTGCAGGTTGCCGTGCAGGTCGTACACGCCCTCGGGCGTGACACAACCCTCGAACTCCCCCGTTTCTGACACCGTGCCGGGCTGCTGGTTGATGCCGGGATCGTTCATGTGCTCGGTGTCCCACACGCCGTCGCTGGTGCCGAAGTAGTCCACCACCGGGTGCGAGCCGCCGTAGGTGTCGTTGCAGGCGTAGAGGTCGTAGGTGTTCCCGTAGGGGTAGGTGCGCCCCTCGGTGCCCGCGCAGGCGAGCATCCACTCGTCAAGCGTACACAGGCGCTTGCCCGCCGCCTCGCAGGCCGCGCCCGCCACCTCGCCCGAGATGTAGGCCTGGGGAACCACGCCGCCCTCGGAGGTGGCGGTGCCGTCGCTCGGCACCTCGTAGGGGCTCCAGCCCTCGAGGGTGGCCTCCCAGCGGTCGACGCACAGCTCGCGCCCCACCTGCGCCATCTCGGGCGGGCACGGGCCCTCGGGGGCGGTGTCCGCGGTGTCGTCCACCTCGGCGCTGTCCCGCCGTCCCGGGCGGCTCTTGAGATCCTCGCCCGCGTCGGGCTCGACGCATGCGAGGAGGAGGAGCAACATCACACCAGGAAATACCTCGGCGCCACCTCGACCACTCGCGTGGTGGCCACGCCGCCCTTCTGCGCGATCACCGCGTGGGCCCCGTGGACCACGTCTTCCCAGGTGAGCACCACCGCCTCTTCCAGCGACAGGTTCTGCGCGATGCCCGGCACGTACTTCTGTCCCAGCGCCCGCGCCGGGAGACCGGGGAAGTGCTCGGTGCAGTCGCCCTCGATCTGGCGAACAAAGCCGCCAAAGGTACGATCTTCGGCTGCGACCAGCAACCGTCCGGTGCGACCGACACTCTGGTACACCAGTTCCATGTCCGGGGGGACGAGCGTGCGCAGGTCGATGATCTCCAGCTCGATGCCCTCCGCCGCGAGCTTCTGCGCCGCCGCCATGCACGTCCACACCGCGCGACCCCAGGCCACCACGGTGACATCGCGCCCGGGACGGCGGATCACGCCCTTGCCGAGCGGCACGGCCAACTCGGGGGAAATGTCGGGGATCTCGCCGCGCATGATCGACTTCTTCAGCGCAGTGATCGCCTCGGGATCGGTGGGCTCGCCGGGGAAGGCGGGGCCCAGGGCCTGGCGGTACATCCACTTCGGTTCCAGGCACACCACGGGGCCGCGGAAACGCGCGGCGCTCATCAGCAGGCCGTACACGTCCCACGAGGTGGACGGCATGATGATCGTGAGCCCGGGGATGGGCGTGAAGTAGCCGTCGATGCTCATCGAGTGGTACACCGCGCCGCCGCCGAAGGGGTCGACCGGGGTGCGCATGATGGTGGCGAAGTTCGTGCGGCCGTTGGTGCACCAGTACAGGTTGCCCATGTGCACGAGCCAGTGGAAGGCGTTGAGCGTGTAGTCGCCGAACTGGATCTCGGGCAGCACCACCAGATCGTCGTGCAGGCCCGCGCCGCAGCCGGTGCCGAGGATCAGCGGCTCGTTCAGCGGCGCGTCGATGATCTTGTCGGGGAAGGCCTTCTTGAGGCCGGCGGTGGCGGTCATCACCCCGCCGAGGCGGCCCACGTCTTGCCCCCAGAGCACCCCCCGGTGGTGGGCGATGATGTTCTTGATCGCGGCGCGGATGGCGCCGGCGTAGGTGATGTTCGTCTGCCCCGACGACGCCGGCTCGGCCACCACCGGGAAGGGCGCGCGGATGTGCTCGAACACGCTCTCCGGCGGCGGCTCGGGCTCGCCGCGCACCTGGTCGAGGATGCTGCGCACCTCCTCGTCTTGCCGCGCCATCACGTTGCCAAGCTCGTGGTGGGCGAAGAAGTCGCGACCCTCGCCTTGCACGCGCTTGAGCACGTCGCGGTCTTCCAGCACGCCGCGCGCCACCAGCTCCTGCCCGAGCTTGATGATGGGGTCGGATTGCTTGAGGTCGTAGGTGACGTCGGCCGCCGAGCTATGGCCGTTGAACCTAGGTAAGCTGTGCACGTGCATGAACACCGGCTTGCCCGTTTCCACGATGAAGCGGGCCGCCCGGTAGGTCTTCTCGAACACGTCGTCGAAGTCGCGGCCGTCGGCGCTCACGAAGTGCATGCCGAAGCTCGCAGCGTACACGCCGAAGTCCTGAATGCCGCGGCCTTCTTCCGGGGTGGTGCTGATCGCCACCCGGTTATCGGTCACGAGCAACAACGTGGGTAGTTCCCAGACCGCCGCCGCGTTCATCGCGTCGTGCAGGTCGCCCTCGGCGCTGGTGCCGTCGCCGATGATCGCCATCGACAGGGAGCCCTCGACGCCCTTGACCTTGAAGCCCTTGGCGTAGCCGGCCGCCTTGCCGAGTTGCATGCCCACCGGAGACTGCACCGGGAGAATGCCGAACTCCCGCATGTCGAGGTGGTAGACCATCTGCCGGCCGCGGGACATCTTGTCGGTGTCCTTGCTGAACTGCTGCCGCAACAGGTCGAGGGTGAACTCGCGGTAGCCGGCGAGGCGCACCCACATCGAGACGAGCGCCCCGGAGCGGTAGTGGGGGACGATCCCGAACTTGGCGCGGTCGCAGGCCTTGTGCAGCGCGAGCGCCGTCGCCACGCCATGCACCTCCTCGCCCGGCCCCCAGATGGCGAACTTCACCTCGCCGCGGCTCACGAGGCGCACGATGTGCTCCTCGGTGCTGCGGCTGCGGGTAGCCACCTCGTAGGCCAGCCGCAGATCCTCGGCGGAGGGGACGGGGGTGTCCGCGTAGGCGGGGATCTCGAGGACGGCCATCCAGCGCTCCGGGAGGGGCAGGCGCTAACACCCCCTCAGGTACCGCGCGCCGCCTACAGAGGGAGAGCCGACCCGTTGAGAAGCCCGTGAACCTTGCCGATGCCGCCTCGCTCCTGAAGTACGCCGTGGACGGCTCGCCGATGGCGTCGCGACAGAAGGTAATGGCCCACGCGTACGCGGAGTAACTACAGCCCCAGGACCACCGAGAACGACCCCACGCCGGTGATGGAGCTGCTCGACTGCTCGCTCATGTCGCAGCCGTAGACGAGGTCGAGCTTGCCGTCGCCGTCGGTGTCGCCGAGACGGCCACTGCGCCCGCAGGCATCGCCGGTCTCGCCGAGGAAGGCGGCGTCGTAGTCGTCGGCGCCGAAGTCGTGGGCCCCGGCGAGCGGACCGTAGACCACGTACACCGCACCTGCGCCCGGGCCGCCCTCGGCGGCCTCCGGGGTGCCCACCACGAGGTCGACGTAGCCATCGGTATCGAGGTCGCCAGCGTCGAGCATGTAGTCGCCCAGGCTGTCGGCGCCGGTGGCGCCCACCACCGAGAAGAGCGCGTCGGCGGTGGTGCTGTCCAGGTCGCTGTAGTTGAAGAGGTAGACCGCGCCCGCGTCGATGCTGCCGTCGTCGTCGCCCGGGGACCCGGCGAGCACGTCGGCGTAGCCGTCGTTGTCGGCGTCGCCTGCGTAACGGAGCGTCGTGCCGAGGCCATCGCCGGCCGTCTCGGCGGTCACCTTGTTGGCCGCGGCCGCCGTGATCGACAGGCCCAAGCCCACGGTGTCGCCGTACATCACGTAGAAGGCGCCCGCGTCGGTACCGCCGTCGTCGTCGCCCGGCGCGCCGAACCAGGCGTCGTCTGCTCCGTCGCCATCGACGTCGGCCCCACTGCCGCCCGCGAGCGCGTAGCCCATGTAGTCGTTGTTGCTCTCGCCGGTGACGGTGAGGACGGTGGTCGAGCCCACGTCGATGGTCACGCGCCCCCGGTAGCTGCTCGTGCCGATGTTGGCGCTGATCAGGGCATTGGAACTGCTGGAGGACTGGTAGCTGCCGCCGGAGCAAATGGCCTCGGGGTTCAGTGCGTTCGACGTGTAGCTGTAGCTGTCGTCGGCGTCGGTGCTCAAGCTAATGACGCCCGAGCTAATTGGGCCTTCGAGAAGGTAGAAGTACCGACTCCAGGACACGTAGCCGTGGACGGCTACCTCGTCGTCGCCGTCGCCGTCGTAGTCCTCGATGGGGACGATCACCGCCCCGACGTACTGGGTGCCGCTGGGCGAGGTGCGCTGGGCGTAGAACTCGTCGTCGGACGACTGCTCCCCGGCGGTGAGGGGGCCGCTGAAGAAGTTGGCCGTGCCGCGGTCGCTGGCGTCCACGTCGTCGCCGGTGGCGCTCACCACCACGTCGTCGATGCCGTCGCCATCGAGGTCCATGCCGGTGGCCACGGCGTAGCCTAGGCGGTCGCCGGACTCGCTCGCGTAGAACACCGAGTCGGCGTCGCCGGTGGCGGCGTAGTCGCCGGACCAGGTGCAGCTCAGGTCGCTTCCGTCGCAGTCGTTGTCGATGCCGTCCTCGCACTCCTCGCGCTCGCCGGGGTTCACGGCCGCGTCGGTGTCGTCGCAGTCGTCGCCGGTGTCCACGTAGCCACTCGGCAGGTCGCAGCTCACGCTGCTGGCGGTGGCGTCGCCGTAGCCGTCCCCATCGGCGTCGAGGTACCAGGTCGACGCCCCGGAGGCGGAGCTGTCGGCGCTGTTGGCGAGGCCGTCGCAGTCCTCGTCGGCGCCCGCGGCATCGCAGATCTCGGTGGCCGCGGGGCTGATCGCGGCGCTGCTGTCGTTGCAGTCGGTGGCGTCGGCCACGTAGCCGCTCGGGATCGTGCACGCGCTGCGGGTGGTGGCGGTGGTGCCGTAGCCGTCGGCGTCGGCGTCGCGGTACCAGGTGGCCTCGCCGGTGGCGCCCGACTCGTCGGTGCTCCCGTCGCAGTCGTTGTCGTCGCCGTCGCAAGTCTCGGTGGCGGCGGGGTTGATGGCGGCGTCGGTGTCGTCGCAGTCGCCGCCGGTCGAGAGGTAGCCGCTGGGGGCACTGCACTCCACCTCGGCGGCGGTCGCGTCGCCGTGGCCGTCGCCGTCGTCATCGGGGTACCAGGTGAGCGCGTCGGAAGCGTCCTCGTCGGTGCTGCCGTCGCAGTCGTCGTCCTCGCCGTTGCAGTCCTCCACGCCTGCGGGAGACACTTCGGCGTCGGTGTCGTCGCAGTCGCTGCTGTTGGTCACCGTGCCGCTCGGGCCCTCGCAGGCGCTGAGCAGGCTGGCGCCGTCGCCGTAGCCGTCGCCGTCGGCATCGGTGTACCAGTTCGAGGTGCCGGTGACCGATGGATCGTCGCCGTCGGCGAGGCCGTCGCAGTCCTCGTCGGTATCGCTGCTGTCGCACACCTCGGCGTCGGCGGGGCTGATCGCGGCGCTGCTGTCGTTGCAGTCGGTGGCGTCGGCCACGTAGCCGCTCGGGATCGTGCACGCGCTGCGGGTGGTGGCGGTGGTGCCGTAGCCGTCGGCGTCGGCGTCGCGGTACCAGGTGGTCTCGCCGGTGGCGCCCGACTCGTCGGTGCTCCCGTCGCAGTCGTTGTCGTCGCCGTCGCAAGTCTCGGTGGCGGCGGGGTTGATGGCGGCGTCGGTGTCGTCGCAGTCGCCGCTGTTGCTGACGTTGCCGCTGGTGACGTCGCAAGCCAGCATGGACACCGAAGCGTTGCCGTAGCCGTCGGCGTCGGCGTCGGCGTAGGAGCGCGACTTGCCAATGACGCTCGGGTCGCTGTCGTCGGCGAGCCCGTCGCAGTCTTCGTCCGTGTCGGCGCTGTCGCACACCTCCGTCTCCCCCGGGTTGACGTTGGCGTCGCCGTCGTCGCAGTCGCTGGCGCTCGTCGCGTAGCCGGCCACGTCGTCGCAAGCGAGCATCGTGCTCGACGCGTCGCCGTAGCTGTCGCCATCGGCGTCGCGGTAGAGCGTAGACATCGAGCCGCTGCTGGTCGAGCTGTCGTCGTCGTCGGCGAGACCGTCGCAGTCCTCGTCGGTGTCGCGGCTGTCGCACAGCTCGGTGGCGCCAGGGTTCACGTCGTCGCGGCTGTCGTCGCAGTCGGTGTCGTCGCCCACGAAGCCGGACGGGGCCTCGCAGTCGAGGGTCGTCGAGCCGTCGTCGCCGTAGCCGTCGCCGTCGGCGTCGGTATACCAGGTGATCGCGTCGGTGGCGTCGGCCCCGTCGATGTCGCCTGAGCAGTCGTTATCGACGTCGTCGCACACCTCCTCGGCGGCTGGGTTGATCGCCGAGTCGCGGTCGTCGCACTCCTCGCAGGCGGCGTAGCCGTCGCTGTCGTTGTCGTCGAAGCCGCTGGATCCGTCGCAGTTGTAGTCGTTCGGGTCCGAGCAGTCGGACTCGCTGGCGCCAGGATGAAAATCGCTGTCGGCGTCGTCGCAGTCGCCGTAGCGGTTGGCGTAGCCGCTCGGCTCGTCGCAGGCGTCGAGCGTGGCGGAAGTCTCGCCGTACCCGTCGTCGTCTGCGTCGCGATACCAGGTGCGCTGGCCGGTGACCGAGGCGTCGTCGTCGTCGGTGGCACCGTCGCAGTCGTCGTCGATGTCGTTGCACGACTCGGTGGCGGAGGGGTTCACCGCGTCGTCGGTGTCGTCGCAGTCGCCCCCGGTCGCCACGTGGCCGGCGGGAACGATGCAGTCGGTGGCGACGCTGGACTCGTCGCCGTAGCCGTCGCCGTCGTCGTCGGCGTAGCTGTCGAAGGCATCGACGGCGCTCTCGCCGTCGGTCGTGCCGTCGCAGTCGTTGTCGACGTCGTCGCACAGCTCCACCTGCCCGGGGTACACGCTCGCGTCGGTATCGTCGCAGTCCTCGCAGGCGGCGGCGCCGTCGCCGTCGACGTCGACGTAGCCGGTGCTCCCGTCGCAGTTGTAGTCGACGGGGTCGGTGCAGTCGTCCTCGAGCGCGGTGGGGTTCACATCCTTGTTGCTGTCGTCGCAGTCGCCGTCCTGGGCGACGTAGTCCGCAGGGGCGTCGCAAGCCACGGTCGAGGTGCTGGTGTCGCCGAAGAGGTCGCCGTCGCCGTCGTAGTACCAGGTCTTGGCGTCGGTCGCGTCGTCTTCGTCGACCTGGCCGTCGCCGTCGTTGTCCTTGTTGTCGCACGTCTCGGTGTCGTAGCAGTCGGCCAGGCCGTCCTTGTCGCTGTCGAAGCCCTCGTCGGTCTCGCCGTCGCAGTTGTCGTCGACGTCGTTGCATGTCTCCGTGGCGCCGGGATTCACGGCGGCGTCGGCGTCGTCGCAGTCCTCGCCGCCGTCGATGGGGGCGAGGTAGCCGTCGCCGTCCTCGTCGCCGTCGACCACCTCGAAGGTGACGAGCTCGGTCGCGGTGGCTCCGTGGGTATCGGTGACGGTGACGGAAAGGTCGTGGGCGCCCGCCGAGGGCGTGATGAGGACGATCGCGTGGCCGTTGCTGTCGGGGCTCGCCGGCAAGTCCGCGCCCTCGGCGGCGCTCCCGCTCCACGCGAATGTAAGTCGCGACAGGTCATCTTCGTCGTCTTCGACGTCGAGCTCGACAGCGACGCTGTCGCCCACGATGTAGCGATCGCCGTCGAGCGGCGAGGAGAACTCGATGCTCGGGGCCTCGTTGTCGACCACGGAAAACTCTGCGTCGTCGGAACCCACGTTCCCGGCCGGGTCGATGGCGGTGAGGCGCAGGTCGTGGTCCCCCACCGGGAGGTCGGCCTGCGGCGTGAAGAAGACCGCGTTGCCTTCCCAGGTGCTCTCGCCGCTAAGGGTCTCGAGCCCGTTGAGGGTCCAGAAGATGTTCAGGTCGCCGGACGCGTCGTCGCCGTCGGACACCGTGCCCACGAAGCTCACCGTGGCCCCCTCCACGATGCTGCCGCCATCCTCTGGGGACGTGATGGTGACGGTGGGGCGGTAGTCCTCGACGCCGGTATCGGCCGCGTCGCAGGCGACCAGCAGTTGTGCGATCCACATCGTCCACACCTTTGGGGGGGGGATGACAGGATACCGCAGACCGGCGGCGGTGGCTAAGTGCGCGCGTGAAGTCGAGCCCGCCCCGTGACGCCCGCGACGACCTCGCCCCGGCCTCGCTGGCGGCGCGCCGCGCGTACACGGGCCTCGAACTTCCCCATCTCGCCGGGGTGCCGGTGGATCCTGCGACGGCGCGAGGCAACGTGGAGGGGATGGTGGGCTACGCCCAGGTGCCCCTCGGCATCGCCGGTCCACTCGTGCTGCGTGGCGATGCCGAGGGGAGCTACACCGTGCCCTTCGCCACCACCGAGGGGACGATGGTGGCCAGCTACCAGCGAGGGATGAGGGTCATCGCGGAGTCGGGAGGCGCCCTGGTGCGGGTGATGCGCGAGGGCTACGCGCTCTTTCCCCTGCTGACCTACCCGGGGGTCGACGAGGCGCGCGCCGCCGGCCACTGGGTGGACGCCCACCGCGAGGCGCTGGTGCTTGCCGCCGAGGCCACCACCCGCCATGGCAAGGTGACGGAGCTCGACTGGGAGCTTCTTGGTCGATGCCTGTTGTTGACGCTGCGCATGCACACGGGCGACGCCCAGGGCGCCAACATGGTGAACCGGGCCGCGCAGGCCGTGGCGGGGGCGATCTCGTCGGCCACGGCGCCCGCGCGCGTGGCGCTGCACGGCTACGACCCCGAGAAGCGAGCGTCGACCCGCCACTGGCGCGGCCGCTGGGTGGTGGCGTCGGTGCGGGTGCCCGCGAGCGTCGTGGCCGCGCGACTGCGCACCACCTCGGCGGCCCTGGCCCACCTGTGGGCCGACTACCAGCTCGCCTACGCGCGCATGGGTACCGCCAACCACGCCCTCCAGGTGGCCAACGGCCTGGCGGCCATCTACGTGGCCACGGGACAAGACGCCGCCTACACCGCCGAGAGCTGCGCGTGTAGCCTGTCGCTGGAAGACGACGGCGGCGAGCTCGTGGCCACGCTCGACCTGCCGTCGCTCCACGTGGCCACGGTCGGCGGAGGCACGCAGAAGGGCACGGCGGCCGAGTGCCAGCGCATCATCGGCGCCCGCTCGGCGCGGGAGCTGGCCTGCGTGATGGCCGGCGCCTTGCTCGCCGGCGATCTCAACCTCGCGGCGAGCTTCCTCGGCGACGACTTCGCGGGGGCGCACGAGCGGCTGGGCCGGAGCCGGCCGTAGGCGGAGGGCCCAGGCGCAGGGGTTAGGCTGCAGGCCCGAGGCGCTGCGACGTCGCCTCGCAAGCCACGGCGCGGCCGTCCTGCCGGGCATCCAGCGCCCTCCCCCAGCGGGCCACGCCCCACGTCAACGGCGAGGACCGTAGCCGCCGGCACTCGGGTCCTACAGCCTACGTGATAGCGCCCCCCGATGTCCGACACGATGTGGGCCCTCACCTTCGACTCCGAACGCGACGGGTGGCGCCGTTCCACCGGCCTCGTCAAGGAGCGCGTGCCCGTCCCCCGGCTCGATCAGCCCGGCGAGGCCGACCGGTCCTCCGTCATCATCCGCGTGAAGTACGCGGGCTTCTGTGGCAGCGACCGCGGCATCTGGTGGCGCAAGGCCTTCGGCGACATGATCGAGGGATCGCTGCGCGAGGAACACAAGACCACCCGCGTGGTGGGCCACGAGCTGCTCGGAGAGATCGTGGAGGTGGGGAGCCGGGTGACGGAGAAGTACGGCTACCTGCCCGGCGACGTGGTCTCCACCGAGTCGCACATCATCTGCGGCGTGTGCCACCAGTGCCGGGTGGGCGACAGCCACGTGTGCGCGCGGGACAAGATCATCGGCATCTCCACGGATGGCTGCTTCGCCGAGTACCTGAAACTACCCGCGAAGTCCCTGTGGAAGACCGACGTCGCCCGGCTCCGTCCCGAGGTGGCGGCGGTGCAGGAGCCCTTCGGCAACGCGGTCCACGCCTGCCAGGCTACCGACCTGCGCGGCAAGACCGTCGCCGTCTTTGGCTGCGGCACCATCGGGCTGTTCGCCGTGCTCATCGCCCGCGGCATGGGCGCCACCAAGATCATCGGCGTCGAGGTCGACCCGAAGCACGCGGAGATGGCGCGCCAGCTAGGTTGCGACGCGGTGCTCGTCCCCCAGGCGCAGCCCGACCGGCCCAACGCCAGCGACCCGGCCCTGCGCGAGGCCATCCGCGAGCTGACCGATGGGATGGGGGTCGACGTGGCACTCGAGATGGCGGGTTTCAACTCCTCGATGAACAACGCCATCAAGTCGGTTCGCCGCGGTGGTCACGTGGTGCTGTTCGGCGTGAAGAACGGCGACGCGGTCATCGAGGACGTCCATCGCGTGGTGATGGACGGGCTGCGCCTTCACGGCATCGTCGGCCGCCAGATCTTCGGCACCTGGGAGATCACCCGTCGCCTGCTGGAAGATCGCCAGAATGGCATCCAGGACGCGATCTGGAAGGTGATCCTCGAGGGGGGTCGCGACACGCTCGTCGACATCCGCGACTGGGAACGCCAGGCCTTCGAGGGCATGATCGGCAGGCATCCCAAGGTGGTCATCAAGTTTACCGGCTAGAGTGGTCGCCATGTGGTTGTTTCTCGCGTGCTCCGGCGACGAGCCCAGTGAGGGTGTCGAAACCCCCGCCGACAGCGGTCCCGAGGACGAGACCGACAGCGGTCCCGAGGACGAGACCGACAGCGGCGACACCGCGGACACCGGCGATGCCCTCGTCTTCGACACCACCGTCGACGTCATCGTGGTGGGCAGCGGGCCGGCGGGCGCGGCCGCGACCGTCACGGCGATGGACGCCGGCGCCACGGTGATCGTCTTCGAGCGCGAGGAAGAGGCCGGCATGGGGATGCGCCTCGCGGGCATGGCGTACGGCGTCGACACCCGCTGGCAGGCCGCCGAGGGCGTGACCGACTCGGTGGAGGCGGCCATCGCCGAGTGGCCCGAGATCACCGGCGCCAACGCGAGCGAGGGCGTAGAGGCCTTCATCACCAACAGCGGCGCCAACCTCGAGTGGCTCGAGGCCAAGGGCGCGGAGATCATCGGCCCCATCGAAGACCTCGACGTCGGCTCGGTGGCGCGCCTGCACCAGATGGGCTGGGACGAGGACCCCTGGCCAACCTTCACCGAGGGCTACGAGCCCGAGCTGCGCCTCGGCGTGGAGGTGACCGAGCCGGTGATGGCCGACGGCGTGGTGGTGGGCGTGCGCTGGCGCGACACCGTCACCGGGGAAGAAGGCGCCACCGGCGCCGGTGCCGTGGTGATCGCCACCGGCGGTTTCCTCCGCAATCGCGATCGCGTCGACGCGGCCGTCCCCGCGCTGGCCGACCGCGACCTGCTCTACGAGACCAACCCCTCCTCCAACGGCGGCGGTCTCCCCTTCCTCGACCTCGCCGGGGCGGGCTCGTTGCGGATGGAGGACATCGGGATGTACGTCCACGCCATCCAGGACCCCGCCGAGGCGGAGGGAGAGGCGCTGGTGGCCTTCATGCCCGACGGCATGGTGCTCGTCGACAGCACCGGCAACCGCTTCATCGACGAGGAGTGGATCAGGTCCTTCGACCTCTTCGACCAGTTGCCGAGCGGCGACGTGTTCGGCATCACCTCGGGCCCCAACGCCGGGTACCTCGCATTCATGCGACCGGCGTACAACTGGGTGGTGCTCGACGAGCCGGAGTTCGTGACTCTCACGGAAGTCCAGGACCTCGGCAGTACGGATGTCTTCATGGGCGCAGACCCCGAGGAGCTCGCGGCACTCGCTGGGTTCGATCCCGGCGCCTTCGTCGCCACGCTCGACGCCTTCAACACCGCCGTGTACACCGGGACCGCCGACGCTTTTGGCCGCGAGCTCGAGCCCGGCGACGCGCTCGACGGGGCGCCCTTCGTGGCGTTGCGCCTGACCCCGGGGCTGGCGAAGGCCTTCGGCGGCGTGGCCACCGATGCCAGCGGGCACGTGCTCACGCCCATGGGCGAGGCGATTCCCGGCTTGTACGCCGCGGGCGAGGTGACGGGCATGGTGCTCGGCGGGGGTGGTGGCGATGGCTTCTCGGGGAGCGGCAACGCTTGCTACTGGTCGGGGCGCGTGGCCGGCGGCAATGCGGCGGCGAGCGCGCTGGGGGAATAGTCGAGGGGCCCATGTACGATGCGCTCCGCACCAGGCTCCAGTCTGAACTCGACGGCATTCGCGAGGCCGGCACCTACAAGCGGGAGCGGGTGATCGTCTCCCCGCAAGACAGCACCATCCGCGTGCAGGGCGGCCAGGAAGTGCTGAACTTCTGCGCCAACAACTACCTTGGCTTGGCCGATCACCCTGAGCTGGTCGCCGCTGCCGGGGAGGCCCTGGAGAGCCACGGGCTCGGCCTCGCCAGCGTGCGCTTCATCTGCGGCACCCAGGACATTCACAAGCAGCTCGAGGCCTCCGTCTCGCGGTTCCTGCGGACGGAAGACACGATCCTCTACTCCTCGTGCTTCGACGCTAACGGTGGCCTCTTCGAGACGCTGTGCGGCGAGGGCGACGCCATCGTGTCGGACGAGCTCAACCACGCCTCGATCATCGACGGCATCCGGCTCTGCAAGGCCGAGCGGCTTCGCTACAAGCACCTCGACCTCGGCGACCTCGACCGCAAGCTCGGCGAGGTGGGGGGGGCCCGCGTGAAGCTCGTCGCCACCGACGGCGTGTTCTCGATGGACGGCGACATCGCCCCGCTCGACAGGATCTGCGACATCGCCGAGAAGCACGGCGCGGCGGTGATGGTCGACGACAGCCACGCCACCGGCTTCGTTGGGCGCACGGGTCGCGGGAGCATCGAGCACTGCGGGGTGATGGAGCGTATCGACGTGGTGACGAGCACGCTCGGCAAGGCGCTAGGCGGCTCGCAGGGGGGCTTCACCAGCGGCAAGAAGGAGATCGTGGAGATGTTGCGGCAGCGCTCGCGACCGTACTTGTTCAGCAACACGGTGGCGCCGCCGATCGTGGGCGCGGCGCTCAAGGTGCTGGAGATGCTCTCGGCCTCGACGGAGCGGCGGGACCGTCTCGAGGCAAACACGATGCGCTTCCGCGAGGCGATGACGGCCGCGGGGTTCAAGATCCGTCCCGGGGTGCACCCCATCGTCCCCATCATGCTGGGCGACGCCCGCCTCGCCACCGAGATGGCCGACCGCATGCTCCAGCGTGGCATCTACGTGATCGGCTTCTCCTTCCCCGTGGTCCCGAGAGGCCAGGCGCGCATCCGCGTACAACTCTCCGCCGCGCACTCGCCCGAGCAGGTTGACCGGGCGGTGGCGGCGTTTGTCGAGGTGGGGCGGGACCTGGGGGTGGTGTGAGAGGCGGTAGGCGGGTTTTCGGTGATTCGAGGCCTCTTGCGCACCCCGGGCGGCGGTCGGAGAGCTTACGTCGCGGCGGGGAGTAGCGATGATGGTCGTCGCGCAGTCGCTGAGGACCCACGGCCTACGGCCTTCGGCGAGCAGCGCGAGCACCTGCTGCGCGAGCGGGTCGTTCTGTCGCGACAACCACTGGGCCGCCTTCTGGACAGTGCGCTTGCGGAGCCCGGCTGCACCACCTCCACCCGCTCGCCCACCCGGTCGACACGCTCAGGGACAGGTGAGCAGCGCGCAGGCGTAGGTGGTGGTCTGCGCGGCGATGGGGATCTCCATTTCCGCCTTGCAGGTGGTGCTGCCGCGGGTCCAGGTGGCCTGGAAGTGCCAGGTGCCCACGCCGAGCGTCTTCTCCACGATGCCGTCGCCGGAGGTCTTGCCGACGGTCTGCACGCCGCCGGTTTCCGCCGGCTCCAGGGTGTAGTCGCGGTAGGCCACGAACACCGGGTCGCGCGGGTCGTCGGACTCGTCGGTGATCACGCGGGCAAAGAGCAGCCCGCTCGACCCGGCCACGTCGCTCGCCGCTTCCTGTTCCCAGTTGCCCGCCTCCTCCACCTCGGCGCAGAAGACCGAAGCCAGGTCGACGCTGGAGTCGACTTCGACGGGGGAACAGGCCACGAGCGTGGCGAGAACGAGCGCGCGCATGGGGCAACCTTACCGCGTTCGCGGCGGTCCGGGTGCTACCCTGCCCCGGTGGACGAGCTCGACCACATCGCCCGCCGGGTCGTCGAGGGCGGCGGCCCCTGGACGATCGAGCTTTACCCGACCCTCGCCTGCAACCTCGACTGCCGATTCTGCGACACGGCGCCGAGGCACGTGAAGCCGGTCGACGAGCTCGACGAGGCGCAGTGGCTCCGCATCGTCGACGAGGCCGCCGACATGGGGGCGCGGCGCGCGATGGTGCTCGGGGGCGGCGAGCCGCTGTTGTCACCCCATGCGCCCGCGCTCATGCGACGCATCAAGGCGCGGGGCCTCTCGGGCATGTTGACCAGCAACGGCACGCTGTTGACCGCGCCGGTGCGCGCCTTGCTCCTCGACATCGGGTGGGACGAGGTGCACCTGTCGATCGACGGCGCCCGCGCCCGCACCCACGACGCCCTCCGCGGGCGGCCGGGCGCCTTCCGCCGCACCGTCAGCCACGCCTGTCGCCTCCGCGCCGAGCGCGACCAGCGGGGCCTCGCCGCGCCGCGCATCGTGATCCACACGGTGCTCACCCGCGCCAACGTCGACGAGCTGGCCGAGCTGGCGCGGCTGGGGGCGGCGGTGGGCGCCGACCGGGTGGAGCTCGACGCGCTGGTGGCCTACCGTCCCGAGCAGGTGGCGCTGCAGCTCGGGCCGGCAGAGAGCGCGCGCCTTTCTGGGCGCGTGGCCGAGGGCCTCGAGGCGGCGCGGGAGGTGGGCGTGGCGACGAACTACGCGCGCTTCGTCGAGGTGCGCGTCACCGAGCGCGGGCAGCACGCCCCGGCCGCCGGGCCCGGCGAGGGGCTCCGCGCCGCCCCCTGCCTCAAGCCCTTCCACCACCTCGCCGTCACCGCCGACGGGCGCCTCTCGCCCTGCTGCGTGCTCGCCGGGGAAGGCGAGTCGCTGCGCCGCCGGCCGGTGGCCGAGGCCTGGGCGGCGAGCCCCTACCTGTCGCGACTAAGGGCGGGCATGCTGCGGGGCGTCGCCACCGGGCGATGCGCCGAGTGCAGCGAGAACATCCTGGTGCACGAGCGCGCCATCCGGGCGAGGATCCCCGCGTGAACGTCAATCTCGAGTTGACCGACCACTGCAACATCGCCTGCCGCATGTGCAGCCAGTCGCTGCGCGACGAGGCCCACGGCGCGCCCCACCGCTTCATGGACTTCGACACGTGGCGTCGCGCTCTCGACGGCCTGCGCGGCCTGCGCGACGTGACCCTCTGCCCCCACTGGCTGGGCGAGCCCACGCTGCATCCCGAGTTCGACCGCTTCGTGCGCCACGCCTTCGAGCACAACGCCAACAACGTCCTGTTTCGCCACTTCAAGGTCCACACCAACGCCGTGCTCCTGCCGCCGGAGCGCGTGGAGACCCTGCTCGACGTGGCGTCGGCCGGCGGGCTCTTGCCCGACACCTTCCTCGCGGTACACTTCTCGATCGACGCCTTCGCTCGCGACACGTATACGCTTGTAAAGGGCGCTGACCGGCGGGAGGTGGTGTTCCGCAACGTGGAGCGCTTCTTGTCGCGACGTGCCGAGCGAGGGCTCCGCCGTCCCGTGGTGCATGTCGCCTACGTGGTGCAGGACGGGAACACCGGCGAGGTCGCTGCCTTCGTCGAGCACTGGCGTCCTCGCCTCGCGCGCCCGGTGCTCACCGCCGACTGGCCCCCGATGGACCGCGACGCCGTGTACCTCCGGCGCTGGAACACCGGCGACCAGGCCCGCGCCGACGCGATCCACGCCGAGGCCTGCCGCGCCGTGGGCCTCGTACCCGTGTCGCGACCGGAGGGCGCATTCTGACCCTCCTGCTCGGCTGCATGGGCACCTTGCAGACCCCCGACGGTCCCGAGCGGATCAGGGGGGCAGTCGTGCTGGACGACCCGTTCGACGAGGCGGACGCGTCGCTCGTGGTCGTGACCAACAGCCCCTTGCCGTGCGAGGCCGACGTGGCCGACGACCCGGCCACCACGCGCGACGAGGAGGCGGAGGCGCTGGCGTGGTGGGCCGACGGCGTGGAGGCGGCAGCGGCGCGCGAGGGCGCCGTGGTCGTCGCCTTCGTCCTGCCAGGGGGCGACGGCGAGTTCGACATCGGCGGAGCGGGTGCCTACTGGCTCGCCTACCGCGTGATCGAGTCGGGCTGGGAAGACGGCGAGCGAGTCATCTACGAGTACGAGGACGACCGCCGCGCCACGGGCACCGCCACGCTGGCCGCCGGGGGCGACACCATCGACGTCAGCTTCGAGGTGGGGGACTGGTCGGGGAGCGTGAGCGCCCCCCCCTGCGACAGCGCCTGGCTCTCCGGCCTGATCATCGACCTGTTCGGCGGCCTGTAGCCCGCTAGAAGTCTCCCTCGAGCGCCGATTCCAGCTCCGCGTAGGTCTTGCTGTCGGAGCCGCGAGTGGCGTCGAGGCCGCGCGTCCAGATCGCCCTGGCGGCGGCGAGCTCGCCCGCCTCTTTCTTCGCCATCCCGTAGTGGTAGAACGCCGCCCCGTACCTGGGGTGGTGCTCCAGCAGGGTGTCGAAGGTGGCGAAGCACTCGGCGTGCGCCCCCGCCTTGCGCAACTCCATCGCGAGCGCGTAGAGACCGAAGCGGTCGGTGGGCTTCCTCGCGACGTAGTCGCGCGCGGCGGCGAGGCGGTCGGACACGGGCTTTCCTGCGCGGGAAGGGAGGGTCGTCCCGGCGCGTGTCGAAATCAGCACGGCGCGCGCGGGCGCGGCAAGGTATCCTGTCGGCCGTTCCGGAGGCGGCGTGGTCCTTTCCATCACTCTCTCGCTCGCGATGATGGCGTGCAGCGGCGGCGTGCTCAACGAGCAAGACAACACCAAGGACACCGACACCGCGACGGTGGGCGGCGACCCCGACATCTCGGTGCAGACCACCGAGGTCGACTTCGGCGAGGTGGCCTTCGACGATCGGTTCACCGAGCTGATCACCGTGGTCAACAGCGGCGGCGGCGACCTGGAGATCACCAGCATCGCCGTCGACTCGCCCTTCCAGGTCAACCCGCTGTCGATGCACCTCACCGCCGGCTCGACGGCGCAGATCACCCTCAGCGTGCAGCCGCAGGCCTACGAGGAGTTCGCCAGCGCCATCGTGATCGAGAGCAACGACCCCGACGAGCCCACGGTGGAGATCCCGGTGCTGGCGGTGACGCTCACCGACAACGATGGCGACGGCTACGACCTCGTGGATGCCGGCGGCACCGACTGCGACGACACCGACGTGACCGTGCATCCCGACGCCTACGAGGTGTGGTACGACGGCATCGACCAGGACTGCGACGGCGGCTCCGACTACGACCAGGACGGCGACGGCTACGAGTCCGACGCGTTCAACGAAGACGCGGCCGACGGCGGCGGTGACTGCCAGGACTCCGACGCCGAGTACTACCCGGGCGCCCCCGACGAGCCCTACGACAATCGCGACACCGACTGCGACGAGGCCGACGACTTCGACCACGACGGCGACGGCTCCCGCTCCGACGACTACGGTGACGGTCGCGACTGCGACGACAACGACGCCGAGGTCAACACCTCGGGCGATGAGCAGTTCAACGGCAAGGACGACGACTGCGATGGCGACGCCGACAACGGCGCGGTGTTCAGCACCTCGGAGTACATGTACACCGGGCGCAACAACTATGATCGGGCCGGTTGGCACACGGCCCTGGGCGACCTCGACGGCGACGGCATGGCCGAGGTGGTGGGCGGCGTGCCGTACTACGGCGCGGCGAGCAACAGCTCCACCTCCGGCGGCGCGGTGGTGATCTTCGGGGGCGGGCCGTACTTGCCCGACGACAGCACCGAGGACGACCCCACCCCCTCGGGCGACGTCCGCGACGCCGACCAGCTCATCGAGGGCGACGGCAGCTCCGACCTGCTCGGCGGTTTCGTCACCGTGCTCGGCGACTTCGACGAGGACGGGGTGGACGACCTCGCCGTGGGCGGCACGGGCGTGTCGGCGGGCGGGGGCGCGGTCTACATCATCAACGGCCCGGATGCGATGTCCGGTCGCGACACGTCTGACTCGTACTACACGCTCACCGGCTCCTCCAACAACGCGCTGGGCCGCGGCATCGCGACCGATATCGACCTCAACGGCGACGGTGTGCAAGACCTCGTCGCTTGCTACACCGAGTCGAGCAACAACGCCGTCGCGCTCGTCTACGGCGGCAGCGGGGGCGATGAGCCGATCGGCAACGCCGACGCGCGCTGGACGGTCAACGGCACCGATGAGGCTTTCTACCGGAACGCGCCGGTGGGTGGCGATCTCGACGGCGACGGCTACCAGGACCTCGTCCTCTCCGACGGCAGCTCCGATCAGGGCGCCACCGACGGCGGCGCGGTGTGGGCGGTGTGGGGCCAGGGCGGCCGCTACTCCGGCGCCACCAGCATCACGGCCGTGGGCACCACGCTGATGGTGGGCAGCAGCGCCCAGGGCATCGGGACGGTCTCGCAGCTTGGCCCTGACTGGGACGGCGATGGAGACGCCGAGCTCTGGGTCTTTGCCTCGGGCACGGCCCTCTACGCCCTCGAGGGTGGTCCTGGCCGCGGCAGCTACACCTCGGGCGCCGCCGCCGTCACCTACACCTGGTCAGACAGCTACGCCGACGCCGCCGGCCTGCGCCAGATGGGCGACTTCACCGGCGACGATGTCAGCGACATGATCGTGTACTTCGAGGACAACGGCGGCTCCGGCACCATGATGCACTTCGCGTCGGAAACGCAGTCTGGCACCCACGACCAGGACACGGCGTGGGCCGGGTACGTCCGCGGCACCAGCGACCACGGCAACGGCAACGCGGGCTACGGCAACGCCCCGCTCGCGGCCGACATCGACGGCGACGGCGACGACGACTACGCCGCCGGCGACCCGCAGTGGCACGACCCGGACGACGCCAGCTCGGGGTCAGAGGGCGAGATCTACGTGTTCATGAACGAGACGTTGCGCGACTAGCGCAGCGCGTCGGCGAAGCGCCCGATGGTGCCCGACCAGCGCATCGCGAGCGACTGCCCGAAGAAGAGCCAGGCGACCGCGCCCATCCCCAGGAAGGGCCCGAACGGCACCGCCACCTGGAAACGCCGCCGCAGGCTGGCGAGGTACTGGCCGAGCCGCGCCGGCCCGGAGAGACCGGCCTCGCCGGGCCACTCGGGCGGGCGGGCGATGATCTGCGCGAGCGCCGCCGAGCCCCCGACGAGAGCGCCGGTGGTGGAACCGATCATCAACACGGCGAAGAGGCCGGGAAAGGGCCCGAAATAAGCGCCGAAGAGAGCCATCAGCTTGGCGTCGCCCCAGCCCATGCCCTCCTGCCGCGTGAGCACCCAGTACAGGCCGATGATGGCGGCGATGCCGAGGCCGCCGGCGCTGGCACCCACCAGCGACTGCTGCCAGGTGGGCGCGCCCTCGTAGCCGAGGAAGCCGAGGAGCGCGGCGCCACCCACGCCCACGGGCACCGAGTAGATGCTGAACTCGTCGGGAATGATGCTGTGGCGCAGGTCGATGAAGGTCATCGCCAGCACCGCGAAGCACAGCCAGAAGTACCAGATGAAGGCCACGAGATGCGCGGTGTCGAGGTTGCCGAGGTCGGGTACCACGCGGCGGAACAAGAGCGCCGCGAGCACGGCAAACTGTGCCTCGACGAGGGGGTAGAGCGGCGAGATGCTGGCCTTGCAGTGGCGGCACCGCCCGCGGAGCACGAACCACGACAGCACGGGGATGTTGTCGTAGGCGGCGATGGGCGTGCCGCAGGATGGGCAGGCCGACCGCGGCGACACCACCGAGCGGTCCTCCGGCATCCGGCTGATGCACACGTTCATGAAGGAGCCGAAGAGAAGCCCGAGCAGGCCGGCGTAGCCGGTGAAGAGGGCGTAGGCTGCGTCGTAGTTCACGGCGACAAGGCCCCCCCGGCGGACGACCGGACCGCGTCGATGACCGCGCTGACGTCGCGCTCGTCGAGGCACTCGTGAACCGGCAGGGCGAGGCTCTCGGCGCAGAAGCGGTCGGCCTCGGGCGTGGGCGCGTGCTCGATGCCGTCGAGTGCCTTCTGTCGCGACAGTGGAATCGGATAGTAGATCGCGCTCTCCACGCCGCGGTCGGCGAGATGGGCGCGGAGCGCGTCGCGCCCCGGCACGCGGACCACGTACTGGTGGATGGGATGCCCGGCCGAGCGCGGCAGGCGCTGCACCCAGGGCGGCAACTCGGCGTCGTAGCGCGCCGCCGTTGCGCGGCGGGCGCGCACGCGGGCGTCGAGGTCGTCGAGGTGGGCGAGGAGCACGGCGGCCTGCATGGCGTCGAGGCGGCTGTTGGCGCCCACGTGGCCGCGCACCCGCTCGTGCACGTTGTTGGCCAGCATGCCGTGGTGGGTGAGCCGGAGCACGGCCTGCTGGGTGTCGGCGTCGTCGGTGAGCACGAGGCCGCCGTCGCCGGCCGCCCCGAGGGTCTTGGTCGGGTAGAAGCTCATGGCGCCGATGTTGCCGTTTCGAGGGGGGGGGTCGGCGCCGATCACCTGGGCGAGGTCGTCCACCACCGGCACGTCGAGGCCGGGGAGGAAGCAGCCCTCGCCGTAGAGGTGAACCGCCACCACCGCGCGCGTGCTTCGGCGCAACGGCAGGCGTTCGAGATCGAGGTTCGGGTAGTCGGGGCGCACGTCGGCCACCACGGGGGTGTGCCCCGCGCGCACCACCGCGCCGGCGGTGGCGAAGAAGGTGACGGCGGGGACGATGATCTCGCCGCCCGGCGCCAGGCCGAGCGCGAGGATCGCGTAGACGAGCGCGTCGGTGCCGCTGTTGGTGCTCGCGCCGTGCGCCCAGCCCATGCGCGCCGACACCCGTGCCTGCACCTCGCTCACCCTCGGGCCCCCCACGTAGCGCCCGGAGCGGAGGACCTCGAGCACCGCCGCCTCGGCGCGTCCCGCCACGCGCGCGTGGCGCGCGGCGAGGTCGGCCATGCGGATCACTTGAAGTCTCGGCGCTCGAAGATGATCATCGCCACGGCGAGCACGGCGGCGGAGTAGCCGAGGCCGTAGGCGCCGCTCCACAGCACCTCGCTCCAGGGCACGGGTACACCGTGGACCGCCTCGTCGCGGATGTTGAAGCTCTCGAGGTTGGGCACCACCCGGTAGAGGATCGACAGCATGGTCTTGAAGGGGCCGTCCTCCGCGCGCTCAGCAAACAGGCGGAGGTCGTCGGCGAAGTGTCCGATCAGGTAGATACACACGGAGAACGCCGAGGCCGTCATGGGCGTGGCGAAGGTGGAGAAAAGCGTGGCCCACGCGGTGAGCAAGGACAGCTCCGCCATGAGCAACACCATCGCGAGGTACACGCCGAGGCTCGGCAGGCCCTGCTGGGTGGCCAGAACCAGCGTGTAGAAGAGGGTGAGCAGGCCCACTTCCGCGGCGAGCGTGATCCACAGGCCGAGGTACTTGCCGAGCAACAGGTGCCAGCGAGGCAAGGGCTTGCTCGCCAGCGTGTAGATCGTCTTCTTCTCGATCTCCTTGTACACCAGCCCCACGCCGAGGAAGATGGCGATGACCGCGGCCAGTAGGCTCGTGCCGCCGAGGGCCACGCCGCGTACCACTTTCGCGGTGTCGCCGATCGACATCTCCTTCAGGGTCAGGGAGAGGCACAGCAAGATGACCGCGAAGAACAGGATGCTGTTCAGCACCCGATCGCGGACCGCCTCGCGGAAGGTGTTGGCGGCGATCACGTACACCCGGTTCATGCGAGCACCCCGAGGCGCTTCTCGTTGACCAGCTTGGCGCGTTCAACCTCGTCGAGCAGTACCTCCTCGAGGGTGCGCGCGTTGGGGTGCACCTCGAGGACGTGGCCGCCCGCTGCCCGCACCGCGTCGATGGTGGCGTCGACATTGCCGCTGGGCACCCGCACCGTCACGCGGTCGCCGTCGCGACGCATCACGCGCCCGGGGGGGTCGCCCGCGATCACGAAGGTGCAGTCCACCTCGTCGGCGGTCTGGCCGATCAGCTCGCGCACCGTGCCCTGGCCCCGGAGGGTGCCGGCCACGACGATCGCCACCTCGTCGCAGATGGCTTCCACGTCGCCGAGGATGTGGCTCGAGAAGAAGACGGTCTTGCCCTTGCGCCGTTCTTCCTGGATGATGTCGCGCACCAGCACGCGGCCGAGCGGATCGAGGCCACTCATCGGCTCGTCGAGCACCACGAGGTCGGGATCGTTCACGAGGGCCTGGGCGATGCCCGCCCGCTGCAGCATGCCCTTGCTGAACTTGCCGAGGGGCACGTGACGGAAGCGGTCGAGGTTCACCCGCTCCAGCAGGGCCTCGATGCGCGGCCGGCGCGCGGCGGCTTCCACCTCGGTGAGCCGCGCGTAGAAGTCGAGGAACTCCCAGGCAGTGAGGTACTCGTAGAAGTAGGGCCGCTCGGGCATGAACCCCACCCGGCGACGCGACTCGTGGTCGGTGATGGCCACGCCATGGATCCAGGCTTGCCCGGCGGAGGGGCGCTGCAGGCCCATGAGCGTCTTGATGGCGGTGGTCTTCCCGGCACCATTGGGTCCGACGAGGCCGAAGCTCGAGCCGACTCTCACCTCCATGGTGAGTTCGGAGAGCGCCACGAAGGGACGGCGCAAGAAGCCCGATAGGTATGTCTTACCTAACTTTTCTGTGCGAATGGCGAGTGGCATCGGGGAACCGGGATCGGAGGCGGCGAAGCGCCGCGTGCTCCTTGGCGCCGATTAGGTATTCCGTCACGGCCTCCGCGGGCATGGAGCCGGCCCCACGCCAGTTGCACCGCGTGCAGTAGGGCCCCGAGTCCTCGAATCGTCCCTCCGCCTGGGCCACGCGCCAGCGGTGCAGGCGAGCCCCGTTCCAGAGCTCGGCCAGCGGGGTGTCGCGCGCGTTGCCGAGGGTGTTCTCGAGCCCCTCGTCGAGGCAGCACGTGGTGACGCGCCCGTCGACATGGACCATGGGCGTGTCCCAGAGGCCGGCGCAGGCCGGGCGAGCCGGCTCGACCGGAGCCGGTCGCATGCGTGCGCGCAGCCGGCGCGCCCACTCCGCTAGTCGAAGCGCGTCCAGCGGTCCCCCACGCGTCGCTCGTGCGGGTGGTAGTCGGCCTTGTACCGCAGGTGCGCGCAGTCCGACACGTAGAAGCCCAGATAGTACCATTCGTAGCCCTGTGCCGCCGCCCAGGCGATCTCGGCGAGGACCGAGAACACGCCGAGGGAGCGGCGATTCTCGGCGGGCTCGAAGTAGTGGTACACGCTCGAAACGCTGGTCTCGCCGATGTCGAGCACGCTCACCGCCACGAGGCGGTCGCCCACGAGGTAGGAGAACTCGCGAGTGTCGACGCAAGTCTGCACCAGCCAGGCGAGGTAGGCGGTGGCGGTGAGCGGCTCGATCGAGGCGGAGAGCCTACGCTCGAGCTTGTGGCGGTTGAAGAGGGCGAGGCGGGCGTCGTCGATCTCGGGCGGTCCCACGACGAGGCGAACGTCATCGCTGTTGCGTCGCCACGCCCGCCGCTGCGACTTGGTGGGCACGAACTCGCGCACCGGCACCCGCAGGGGCTCGCAGCCCTGGCAGGAGGGGCAGGCGGTACGGTACAGCATGCGGCCGCTGCGCCGGTCGCCCTCGGCGAGGCAGCGGTCGAACTGCGCCGGCGCCAGCGGGCCCATCGGCAGGCGCAGGGGAAGCCGGGCGCGCTCGCCCTCGCGATAGGGGCAGGGCTCCATCTGGTCCCAGAGGACGCGGAAGTTCACGTTGCTATGGTAGCGCGGTAAGGGAGTCGGATGGCGGTACACGCGGCTCGCGAGGGAATGCTCGCCACCTTGACGCTCGATCGTCCCGAGAAGGCGCACGCCTACGATCGCGTCCACCTCGACGAGATCCTCGCCCGGGCCCGGGCGCTGGCGGGCGAGGTGAGCGTCCTGATCGTCCAGTCAACCGGTGACCGCGCCTTCTGTGGCGGCGCCGATCTCGACGCGATGAAGGCGTCTAGTTTCCTCGACGCGCTCGAGCTCCGCTCGCAGCGGGTGTTCGACGAGCTCGCCCGCCTGCCCTGCGTGACCATCGCCGCCATCCAGGGACCAGCCATCGCCGGGGGCTTCGAGCTGGCCCTTGCCTGCGACCTGCGCGTGGCCAGCCCCGCCGCGCGCTTCGCGTTCCCGGAGACGGCGCTCGGCATCATCCCCTCGGCCGGGGGGACCACGCGCCTCGCGGCGCTGGTGGGCGCCTCCCGCGCGAAGGCGGTGGTGCTCGGCGGCGACGGCGTGAGCGCCGAGCAGGCGCTGTCCTGGGGCCTCGTGCATCGCCTGTCGACCGAACCGCGCGCCGAGGCAGCCCGCTGGGGCGCGGAGATCGCTACCCGAGATCTCGTCGCCTTGCGCCTCGCCAAGCAGGTGATGGGGGCTGAGCTCTCCGCTGCCTCGCTCGCCCGCGAGCGCGTGGCCGAGGCCATCCTCTACGCGCGCAAGCGCCCGGAGTCGCGATGACGCAAGTCGACCCCTACGCCCCGCACACCCTGTTCGGCTTCCCGATGTGGGCCTCGCTCATCTCGGGCTCCGAGCAGCACAAGGAGGGGTTGCTCAAGCACGCGATGGACCTGCGCGCGCGCTACCCCGGGGTGGTGCGCAGCAACCGCCATGCCTGGCACTCCGGTCCCGAGTTCGTCCACCACAAGAGCGAGCACGTGGCCTGGCTGCTGCAGAAGGTCACCAAGTTCGCCACGCTCGCGACGGCCCGCTACCACGAGAACTGGCAACACCACGACCTGGTGCTCGCCGGTTGCTGGGCGAACGTGCTCGGTTTCGGCGGCTGGAACGCCCCGCACCACCACGCGCCCACCCACTGGTCGGGCGTCTACTACGTGAACGTGGGCACGCTGCCGACGGACCCCGGCGACTTCTCGGGCATGATCGAGTTCCTCAACCCGAACCCCCAGATGGCGCTTTACGGCCAGTCGGGAAACTACGTCCACCGCCCCAGGGACGGGCTGATGGTGCTCTTCCCCGCGAGCATCACGCACTACGTACACCCGCGCTTCGCGGACGACCTGCGCGTGTCGATCGCCTACAACTTCACCGTGGTCCCCCGTGACGGGCAGGGAGACGGGAAGGCAGCGACGGGCGGCTACTCGGCGCAGTTGCCGTAGAGCGCGTACTCCACCTCGATCACCGACCCGCCCGGCGGGATGTGGTCGTCGTCGAAGTCGACTGCCTGGTCGACATCGTTGTAGGTCCAGCCGTCGGCCTGGAGCACGCCGTCGATGCGGACCTCGATGGTCTCCGGCACGGGCGGCTGGGTGAGCTCGAAGCTTGACAGGTCGATCTTCGAGGCCTCGGCGATCGATTCGAGGTGGCTTGCCCAGTCGGTGGCACACACCGAGAGGTAGAGGCCGCCGGTGGCCACCGACATGTAGTAGAACTTGTCGCTCGAAGAGGCGCCGACGCAGCCGCTCGGCCAGTCGCCGGCGATGGCGCTCGCCATCACGAGGTCGGTGTCGTCCTTGAGCGACCAGAAGTGGTTCATGTAGGTAGACCAGTCGCCTGTGCTCGAGTCGGGCTCGTCGGTCACCACGATGAGCGAGAACTTCGAGTCGTCGCGCAAGAAGTCGCTGCCGGGGCCGGCGTCGCCGCCCGCCTGGGTGGCGTTGTAGGCCATCTCGGCGGGGCGCTCGTCACCGGAGCCGCTGGTGCCCGCGAGGGCCTGGGCGATGAACTCGTCTTCGAGATCGGGCGTATCGGGCGTGATGATGTCGCCGCGGAAGTCGGGGTTGTCGGTGGTGATCACGCCCACCTGGTAGTCGTAGTCGGCGCCGGCGAGCACCGACGCGAAGCTGGCGAAGTTGTCGGCGAGGTTGGTCTGCTCCTCGGCCATCGAGCAGGAGTTGTCGATGACGAAGAGGATGTCGGTCGTGGACTGGCGCGACTGCTCGAACACGTCGAGGTTCTCGCCGTAGAGCTCGCCGGAGCCGGCCTGCTGCGCCTGCGCCTCGCCCTGCAAGGGGTCGTTGCTCGTCACCACCACGAAGCTCTCGTCGGGGTAGTCGTCGAGCGGGGCGTAGTTGACGTAGACCTCGCGGCTTTCGCCCGGCCCGATTGTCCAGGGCAAGTCGCCGTTGATGACGGTGTTGTCGTCGAGCGACATGTCGTCGCTGGCGGTGACGTAGTCGAAATCGCTCACCACGAGGTCGGCGTTGCCGATGTTGCTGATGCTGACCGGCTGGCTGCCGTCGCAGCCGATGTACACGGTGCCGAAGCTGTACGACACCGGGTCGAGCTGGATGATCGGGGCCACGCCCGAGCCGCTGAGCTTGACCAGCGTGCTCGCCTCGTCGGGATCGTTGCTCTCGATCACGATGTTGGTGCCGTTGTCTTCCGCCGTGATGGGCGCGTAGGTGACGGTGAAGGTGGTGGAGGTGCCGGGCGGGATCAGGATCGCGCCGATGGCGGAGTAGCTGAAGGGCTGCGCGGTGTCGGCCAGGTAGAGGTCGTCGATGTTGAGCGAGCCATCGCCCACGTTTCTGACGGTGACGGTTTCCGTCTTGGTCTCGCCCTCGCCCACCTGCAGCTCGCCGAAGTTGATCTTGACGGGATCCACCTCGATGTCGGGATCGCCCTCCTGGACCTCGTCGGTGATGTCGGAGGCCTTGCTCTCGATCTGGTAGTCGCTGCAGCCGAGCGCCACGAGGGCCAGCACCGGGGACAGCGCGAGGCCGGTTGACGGAAGGGTAGACGTACACATGGCTAGGGCTCCGAGACTCGGGCCCATTAACGACACGGCCCCCCCCGTTGTGACAAGAGGAAAATTGCAATTCACCTCACGATGGAGCCTGGTGCCACCTCGTGCAACGGGCTGAGCAACGACGCGATGTCGGCCCCGCCCGCCGCGAGAAGCATGCCGCGCGACTCGACGCCGCGCAGCATCGCCGGCGCGAGGTTGGTGACGACGACGATCCGCTTACCCACCAGCACCTCCGGCGCGTAGTGCTTGGCGATGCCGGCGACGATCTGGCGCGGCTCCGTCTCGCCGACGTCGACCTGGAGCACCAGGAGGCGGTCGGCGTTGGGGTGCTTCTCGGCGCTCACGACGAGGCCCACGCGCAGGGCCACCCTGCTGAAGTCTTCGTAGGTGATGGTGTCGGACATGGGTACTTCCTTGATTGCTGGGGGCTCGGGTTCGGGCGGAGGCGTCTTGGCCTCGCGCCGCATGAAGAGCGGATCGCCGGCGCGGGCCGCGTTGCCCTCGGGCAGCACGTCGAGGCACACGCGCAGGTCGGGGGTGGCGAGGCCCAGTCGCGACAGCACCTCGGTGCAGGACCGGGGGCACACGCACCACAGGTGCGAGGCCACCATGCGCTGTACCTCTTGCACCACGCGGAGCACCGTCGCTAGTCGCGCGCTGTTGCATGCCTTGGCCAGGGCCCACGGCGCCTCGCTGTCCACGTACTTGTTGGTTGCGCGGACCAGCTCCCACAGGCCTTCCAGTGCCTGCCGGAACTGCAGGCCCTCGATCTCGGTGCGGAAGGTGGCCGTGGCGCGCCGGGCCACGTCGAGCAGGGCCTCGTCGCCCGCGGTGAAGCCGGCGGCCGGGCCGAGCGGGGTGGCGGCCCACTTGCTCACCCGGTGTACGAGGTTGCTGAAGTCGTTGACGAGGTCGCTGTTGATGCGGAGCAGGAAGGCGGCGTCGGAGTACTCGCCGTCGTAGCCGAAGGGGATCTCGCGCAGCATGAAGTAGCGCACCGCGTCGGGACCGAAGTCGTCGAGCAGGACGCTGGGGTTGACGACGTTGCCCACCGACTTCGACATCTTGGCGCGGTTCATCAGCCACCAGCCGTGGGCGTAGACCTGCCGCGGCGGCTCGAGGCCGAGCGCCAGGAGCATCGAGAACCAGTACACGGTGTGGAAGGTGAGGATGTCCTTGCCGACAAGGTGCGCGTCGGCGGGCCAGTAGCGAGCGCGCTCGGGGCCGAGGGCGCTGACGTAGTTGGTCAGCGCGTCGAACCACACGTAGGTGACGTAGTCCTCGTCGAAGGGCAGCGGGATGCCCCAGGAGAGCCGCGCGGCGGGGCGGCTGATGCACAGGTCGCCGAGCGGCTTGCGCAGGAAGCCGAGCACCTCGTTGCGACGGTGGGCGGGCTGCACGCACCCCGGGTGTTCCTCGATCCATCGCACCAGGCGGTCCTGGTAGGCGCTCATCCTGAAGAAGTAGTTCAGCTCGGTGAGCAGCTCGACCGGCGCGCCCGAGTCGGGGCACACCGGGGTGAGCTTCCCCGCCTTGAGTTCCTCGACTGTCCCCTCGGCGGCGGCCGCCACCTCCTCGTCGGTCCAGAAGCGCTCGGCGGAAGTGGAGTACCAGCCGGTGTAGGGGGCGGAGTAGATCTCGCGCTGGTCCCACAACTGTTGGAGGAAGCCGCGTACCACTTCCTTGTGTCGCGACTCGGTGGTGCGGATGAAGTCGTCGTACTGGATGTCGAGGCGGGTCCAGAGATCGACGAACCGGCGGACGGTGAGGTCGCAGTGTTCCTGCGGCGTGCGACCGAGCTTCGCGGCGGCGCGCATCACCTTCTGGCCATGCTCGTCGGTGCCGGTGAGGAAGCGCACGTCGCGACCGTTGAGCCGGTGCCAGCGGGCGATCGTGTCGGCGGCGATGGTGGTGTAGGCGTGCCCGATGTGGGGCACGTCGTTGACGTAGTAGATCGGCGTCGTGATGTAGAAGCGCTCGGACACGGAACCTTCTGCCGGTTGGGCTGCGGCGCTTATCCCTACGCACCCTTTGGCGCCGGGCGAGCGTGGCTGCCGCGAGATAGCGCGGTCCCGCCATGTTCCGCGCCTTCGGCTACTCCAACGACACCGTGGACACCCAGAACCCCGGCCGGCTCTGCCGCGGCCGCGAGCGCTGGCTCGACGGCCTGCCCGACACCCAGCCCGGCATGGTGTTTCGCACCATCACCAGCGGCGCCGTGTTCTCCGACGACAGCGCCCGCGACGCCCGGCGTGGATTTCGGCACAGCGGCGTTTCGGCGGGTGCGCTGCTCGCGGCGCTGTTCCCCGGCGCCCGGGTGTACGCCTTCGCGAACGCGGGCGACCCGCTCGCCCTGCCGCGGGGCATGGCGCTGGAGGAAGACTGGACCTACCTGCGCCACGGGGGGGTGCAGCAGCGCGCGGCGGTGCGCTGGATCGCGCCGGTCGAGGGCGCCGGCGTAGACGACATGATGGCCGGCGAGCGCGATGGCGTGGCCTGCCCCCGCGCCGACGGCTTCGTGGTGATCGAGGGCGAGCCCACCCCAGAGCTGGCCGACGCGCTCTACCACCTCTGCGGCTTCGCCCACCCCGACGGGCAGCCGGCCGAGCTGTACGCCGCCACCGCGCTCCCCGAGGTGCTCGAGCACGCGCGGGCAGTGGTGCTCCTCCACCTCGACAAGCATGGCCCCGGGCTGGCCATCTGCACCACGGAACCCCTCGAGGCCGATGGCACCCTCCGCGGCGTGGCCGAGGCGGCGGGAGCCTTTCCCGTGCCCTTCGCCATCCCGCCCATGCTCGCGCGCTGGGACCGGGCGCTCTACGAGATGCGCCTCGACTGGGACGTCGAGACGCAGGGCGAGTTTCCCGTCCCGCCCGCCGACGACGCTGGCGGGCGCTGGTCGGCCCGATCGCGGCGGATCGGGCAGGTGCGGGAAGACGAGGTGCCGGAGGGCGGGGAGGAGTAGCCGTCAGTTCGACGACAACGACGGCCCCACCGCGAGCCCCGCCAGCACCCGGTGCTCCACCGCGTCGTTCCCGGGGACAAAATCGCGACCGCTCACGCTCCCCAGCTCGTAGGACAGCGTGTACCAGCCGCCCTGCCACCGCACGTCGGCGGCGAGGCCGCCGCGGTAGCCCTGCTCGGCGGTGGGAAAGGTGAACAGGCGGTCGTTTCGAGCCTCCACCACGCCCACGCGGTGCACCCAGTCGCCCCAGAGTCGCCCGCGCCAGCCCTCGCCCCAGTAGGCCACCTGCGCCCACATCGTCTCGCTGTCGGGGCCGCCGAAGTGGCCCATCACCCGGCCGTCTTGCTGGAAACCCTCGTGGTACACGCGGTGGCCGACGTACCAGCGGAAGTAGTCGTCCATGAGCCGCGAGTACTCGGCCGTCACCACCACGGGCCGCAGCGACACCTCGCCGCCGTAGAGGTTCCCGACCCCGGCCAGCGCCGGGTACTCGAGGCCCCCGACGTCACGCATGATCATGTCTTCCCCGCCGTACTCCCACCACCCTTCCACGTGGTGCACCGGGCCGCCGATCCACTTTCGCAGCGGCAAGCTCACGCGGACGTGGATGTTGGCCAGCTCGTTCTGGTCGGGCAACACCAGGTCGGGATCGTCGTACACGTGCGGTTCGCTTGGGACGATGAGCTGCCCGATGTCCACGTCGGGGCGCCCCTCGCCGCCGAAGATCGACAGTCGCGTGGCGCCAATCTCCACCTGTGGCACCGGCATGTAGCGGAGGTCCATCAACAGGAGCCCCGGGTTGGCCACGTCGGTGCGCGGCTCGCCGAGCCAGCCCACGCCCAGCTCGCCGCGAAAACGCCCGGCCTTGCTCGCGACGCCCGGCAGGCGACCATCGCCGCCGCCGTTGACCATCCACGGGGCCACGGCGTTGTTGGACAGCGCGATCGTCCCGTGGCGGCCGGGGCCCAGCCAGCGGTCTTGCCGCCCGAAGCCGAGCCAGCCCTGCCCGGTGTCGACGCCCGCCCAGGCCTCGGGGATCACGTAGGCACCGTCGACATCGTCGATGGCATCGATGCCGCCCGCGCCGGTGAAGCGGGCGACGAAGGGGCCGGCGTAGAGCGCGCCGCGCAGGCCCAGGCGAGGTGACAACAGCCGCGCCTCGGCATCGCCCGAGCGATTGTCGGGCGCGAGCGTGCCGGCGGCCAGGGTGAAGCTCGGGCGCAAGTCGTAGCGCACGGCGAGCGACGACGCGTCGCGACTGCATTCGACCGCCAGCAGCGGCGTGGGACAGGCCCCCATGAGGGCGGCGCGCGACGCGGCCTCGGGCGCCATCGAGGCGAAGGCGTCGATGCCCTCGTCGCGGGCGGACTGGCCGGCGGCGGCGGCGATCCAGTCCACCTCGGGGTCGGCGGCGAGGGCGAGCGGGACGAGCAGCACGGCGGGCCCACGCTAGCCCGTGGGCAGCGCCTCCGCTGGCGGGCCAAACACCCGGGGCCGCGGCCCGACGCGCCGGCGAGGACTACTCCCGAAACCTCCCCGGATCGATCCCATGCTTGCGCAGGAGCCGGTGCATCGTCTCCCGCTCCATGGCGGCCTCGACCGCCGCGCGAGTGACGTTCCCGTCGAGGCGTCGTAAGAGCTCGCTGAAGTAGTGGCGCGCCGCCGCGGCGATGGCGCGCTCCTGGGCGGCGCGCCAGGTGCCTGCGGGGGCGGCCGGGGCCTGTCCCCCGTGCTCGGCGATCTGCGCGGGGAGAATGGTGTCGTCCTCGCAGAGCACGGCGGCCGCCTCGACCGCGTTGCGTAGCTCGCGCGCGTTCCCCGGCCACTCGGCGCCTTCGAGCGCCGCCAGCGCCTCGGGCGAGAAACGGCGCGCCGAGGTGCCGTAGCGGGCGCTGGCGAGGTGAAGGAAACGGGCGGCGAGGAGCGCGATGTCGTCACGACGTTCTCGCAGCGGCGGCAGGTGCAGGTGCGCCACTTTCAGGCGGAAGTACAGGTCCTGGCGGAAAGTGCCCTCGCGCACCATCTTCTCCAGGTCGCGGTGGGTGGCAGCCAGCACGCGCACGTCGAGCCGGCGGGTTTCGGTGGCGCCCAGGCGGCGAATCTCGCCCTCCTCCAGCGCGCGGTTGAGCTTCACCTGGAGGGCCAGGGGCAGGTCGCCGATCTCGTCGAGGAGGAGGATGCCGCCCTGCGCCGCCTCGAAGAGCCCGGCGCGGTCCTGCGTGGCCCCGGTGTAGGCGCCCTTGCTGGCGCCGAAGAGCTCCGCCTCCAGGAGCGGCTCGGGGATGGCGCCGCAGTTCACCGCCACGAGGGGCCCCTTTCCAAACACCCGGTGCAGCTCGCGCGCCACCACCTCTTTCCCCGTGCCCGACTCGCCGGTGAGCAGGACCGGAACGGGGAGCCGCCCGATGCGCTCGGTCCAGCGGCGCACCTCCTGGGCGGCCTTCGACTGCCCGAGGAAGGCCGAGTCGCCCGAGGTGAGGGCGGCCTCGAGCTCGCGGGTGCGCGCCACGAGGCGATGTCGCTCGGCGGCGCGGCGGACCACGCGGGCGAGATCCTCGGCCTCCACCGGCTTCGCCACGTAGTCGTAGGCGCCCGCGCGCAGGGCGGCGACGGCGGCCGACACCTCGGCGTAGGCGGTGATCAGCACCACCTCGGGCGGGGAATCGAGCGCCCGCGCGGCGGCCAGCACCTCGGTGCCGCCCGCCCCGGGCATCTTCACGTCGCTCACCACCACGTCGAAACGATCCTCGTTGAGCCTCGCGATGGCGGCGGCGCCGTCGGCGACCGCCTCCACCTCGAAGCCCGCGCCCCGCAGCGCCCGCGCGAGCAAGTCGCGGACGTTGGGGCGGTCTTCCGCCAGGAGCACGCGCTCACCCATGACCAAACTCCCACCGGGCCACGGTGCCGCCGCCCGGACGATCCTCGTGTGTCAGTGTCCCGCCCTGCGCCTCGACGATGCGCTTGCAGATGGCGAGGCCGAGCCCGGTGCCCTCGTGGCGCCCGGTGACGAAGGGCTGGTAGAGCCTCGCGCGCACCCCGGGGGGAACGCCGGCCCCCCGGTCGGCGATGGTCACGGCGTCGCGCGCGAGCGCCACCTCCACGACGGCGCCGGTCGGCGAGGCTTGCACGGCGTTGATGAGCAGGTTGTCGAGCACCTGGCGCACGGCGGTGGGCGCGGCGAGGCGCGTGGCCGGCGTGGTGCCGGTGAGCTTCACGGTGATGTCGCGAGCATCGGCCACCATCGTCACCCGGTCGATGGCGGTCGACACCGCCTCGGCGAGGTCGATGGCCACGGGCAGCTCGCGGGCCGGTCGCGCGAAGCCGAGCAGCCCCTGCACCACGTTGCGCGCGTGCTCGGCCTCAACGCGGATGGGCGAGCCGGGCTCGGCGTTGCCGAGGATCACCGCGAGCGGGTTCATCAGCTCGTGGGCCACTGCCGAGGCCATCTCGCCGAGCGCGGCGAGGCGCTCGGTTTCCACGCGGCGTCGCTCCAGGCTGCGAACGATCTGGGTCGCGACCACGGCGGCCAGGGCCGCCCCCCCGACGGCCACCACCACCGCGCCCACCCAGGCCCGCGTCGACTCGCGCGTGGCGCGAGCGAGGGCCTCTTCCTGGCGGTGGCTGAGCGCGTGGAGCACGGTGGCGATGGCGTCGCCCGTGGCCTTGGCGTGCACCTCCGCCTGCGCATGGAGCGCCATGGCGGCGTCGCGGCTCATGGTGCCGGCGCGTGCCACCGGCACCACCGATTCGGCAAACCACCAGTTGCCGGCGGCGACCGCCTCCCGGATGGGCTCGATGTCGACGTCCTCGTCGCGCGCCGCCACCAGCGCCGCGTCGACCGAGGCCACCACCTCCACGTAGTGGTCGAGGTGACCGGGCCCGCCCTCGATGAAGGTGTGGGCCTGGTGCACGTAGGCCTCCTGCGCGGTGGTGGCGAGTGACAAGAGCGCCTCCCGTTGCAGGGCGATGCGCTGGTGCTCGCGGTTGGCCTCGGCCACGCGGCTCCAACTCAAGAAGCCGAGCCCGGTCCCCAGCGCTTGCAGCGCCACGAGGCCCGCGACGGCGAGCACCACGCCGCGCTTCACTCCTCGACCGTCATCAGCCCCGCCATGCCATCCTCGGCGTGCTCGAGGATGTGACAGTGGTACATCCACTCGCCGGGGTTGTCCAGGGGGCTGGCGAAGGAGAGCGTGCTCATCGGCGGCGCGTCCCACGTATCCTTCCAGGCGGGCGGGCCCTCCACGGGCACGCCGTCGATGGCGAGGAGCTGGAAGCGGTTGCCGTGGATGTGGAAGGGGTGGTGCATCTCCGAGTCGTTCTTCACCTCGAAGAGGGTGTCGACGTTGCCCTGCACCGTCACCATGGGCACGTCGGGCCAGGCCGCGCCGTCGATGGTCACCGTCCCGCCCATCATGTCCTCGTCGAGCACCCACTGGTGGCCGAAGGTGGTGGGCACGTTGTCCTCGAAGGCTGGGATGTCGGGGGTGGGTTGCACCCAGGGCGTGCCCTCCACCTCGCCCTCGCCATAGGTCAGGTAGAACACTGGGTTCTCCTGCTCGCCCATCGGGTCGTACTCCACCATCGAGCTGTGCTCGTCGTCGTGGAGCTGAAACCGGTTGTTCAGAAACGCGTAGGACTGGCCGGGCTCGCCGGTGGCCTCGACCAGCACCATGTAGCGCTCGCCAGGCACCACCAGCAGGTGCTCGGCCACGTAGGGCTCGGCGAGGAAACCACTGTCCGCGCCCACCACGGTCATCGTGTGACCCTCGAGGCGCACGTCCCAGAAGCGGGCGTTGGAGCTGTTGACCAGTCGCAGCAGGATCGTCTGGCCTCGCGTCACCTCGTAGCTGCGCAGCGCCCGGCCGTTGGCCATCAAGACGTTGCCGAGGCGGCCCATGAGCTGCATCATGTCGGTGTCGGGCGGGGCGATCTGGCGGGTGTCGTCGTCGAGCAGCACGTCGTCGAGCACGATGGGCAGGTCGCAGTCGGCGCGGCCCTCGCTGGCCTCGCGGATGATCATCGTGCCGTAGAGGCCGCGCTCGAGGAGCGTGTCGCCCGACATGTGGGGGTGGTACCAGTAAAAACCCGCGTCGGGGGGAACGAACTCGTAGGTGAAGGACTCGCCGGGCTGGACCGGGTCCATCATCTGCATCACGCCGTCCATCTCCGGGGTGATGCGCAGCCCGTGCCAGTGGATGGTCATCTCGGTGTCGGTGTCGTTGGTGAAGTTGACGACCACGGTGTCGCCCGCGTTGGCCTCGATGAGCGGCCCGGGGACGGTTCCGTTGAAGGCGAGCCCCGTCTCGAGGAGGGTGCCGGTGCCCGGGTCCCAGGCGAAGTCGCTGGCCACGAGGTCGAGGGTGGCGGTGCCCGCGCCGGGGGTGCTCCCAGCGGTGTAGCCGCAGGCCTCGGGCGCGGCGGGGGTGATCCAGTCGGCCTCCGTGTCGGTGCCGGTGTCGGCGGTGTCGTCGAGGTTTGCGCCGGGGGAGGACGTGTCCCTGGTGTCTTCCACGCACGCGAGGAGGAGAATCAGCATGGCGCGACCCTAGCCGACTGCCGCGTTCGCCGCGCGGCGCGGCAACTGTGACCGTGGTGGTCACGGCGTGGTGCGCCAGGTCACCGATGCGGGCGGCGCGGGCGCCGTGTAGAGCGGGCCGCTCCGGAGTTTTCCATGCGTCTCGTCGTCTTCTTCCTCTTGGCCTGCTTCACTGGCGACACCACGGCCTCCGCCGACACCGCGGGCGGCACCGATACTGGCAACACCGCCGACAGCGGCGACACCAACGACACCGAGCCCACCTGCGCCACGGTGGAATCGGGCGACAACTGGGCCTGGGGCGGCGAGTGTCCCCAGATGGTGACACCCTGCGACATCGTCGTGACCGAATGTGCGCTCGCCATCGACTACGACGCCGACGGCGGCATGACGATGGGGATGCCGTTCTCGGGCACCATCGAGGGCGACACCGTGACCTTTGCCAACGACAACGGGGTGGACGACTGCGTGGGCACGGTCATCGCGGCCGACGAGATCGAAGGGAGCTGCAAGGGCGGTTGCACCTTCACGCTCGAGCGGGGCCGTTAAGCTCGGGGGCAGGAGCCCCCCATGCCCAAGCGCGTCCTGGTCGTCCTGGCCGGCTGCGGTCATCTCGATGGCAGTGAGATCCACGAGGCGGTGATCACGCTGCTGGCGCTCGCCCGCAGGGGCTGCGCCGTGCAGTGCGCCGCCCCCGACAAGCCGCAGCACCACGTGATCGACCACCTGCGGCGCGAGCCCACCGGCGAAACGCGCAACGTGCTGGTGGAGGCGGCGCGCATCGCGCGGGGAAACATCGCGGCGCTGGGCACGGTCAACGCGGCCGACTACGACGGGGTTTTCCTGCCGGGCGGCTTCGGCGCGGCGAAGAACCTCTCCGACGTGGCCTTCGCGGGCGCCGCCGCCCACGCCGACCCCGAGCTGGAGCGCGTTCTGCGCGCCTTCCGGGCGGCCAACAAGCCCATCGGCGGCGTGTGCATCGCGCCCGCCATCCTCGTGGCGGCGCTACGCGAGGGCGAGGTGACCATCGGCGCCGAGCCCGGCCCCATCGAGGGGCTCGGCGGCACCCACGTGGCCTGCCCGGTCACCGAGATGCACGTGGACCGGGCGCGTAAGATCGTCACCGCGCCGGCCTACATGTACGATGCCACCATCGCTGATGTCGCGACCGGAATCGAACGGGCGGTCGCCGCCTTCGCGGAGCTCCTGTGAAGAAACAGCTCGCGGGCAAGGTCGTGGTCATCACCGGCGCCGGCCGCGGGCTCGGCAAGGCGCTCGCCGAGGCTTTCTCCGCCGAGGGGGCGTCGCTGGTGCTCGGAGCGCGCACCAGCATCGAGATCGACGAGCTGGCGGCGCGCTTGCCCGACACCATCGCCGTGCAAACCGACGTGCGCCTGCCCCGCGACGTGGACCGGCTGGTGGAGGCGGCCATGGCCGAGTTCGGCCGGATCGACGTTATGATCAACAATGCCGGCCTCGCCATCTACGGCCCGGTGGACGACACCACCCCCGACGCGGTCGACGCGATGATCGACACCAACGTGAAGGGTGTCATCTACGGCTCCCAGGCGGCGTTCCGGGCGATGAAGGTGCAGCGCGCCGGGCTCATCGTCAACATCAGCTCGATCGCGGGCAAGCTCCACCTGCCCAACGAGGCCGTCTACAACGCGTCGAAGTGGGCCGTCAACGGTTTCACGGGAACCCTGCGCCTCGAAGCCGCGAAGTGCAACGTGAAGGTGAGCTGCGTGTGTCCCGGCGGTATCGACACGCCCTTCTGGAAGGCGATGGACTTCTACCCCTTCCCCGAGGGCATCGATCCGAGTCGCGACTTCATGTCGCCCGACGAGGTAGCGAAAACCGTGCTGGAGATGGCGTTGAAGTCTGATCGTTACGTGGTGCCGGAAGTGGTGATGGTGCCCCTCTTGTAGGCTGCGCGCCGATTCCGCTAGCCCCCTCGGCCGCAGTGCATAGATTGGGCCGGTCATGACCCGTCGCCGTCGGCTTCCCTGGACCGCCGTGCTCGGCGTCGCGGCGCTCGCCCTCCTCACCGGCGCCGGCTCCGAGGCCGTGTCTCACGTGCTCGTCGCGCTGCTGCTGGTGCTGGTGTCGGCCAAGCTCGGCGGCGACCTCGCGATGCGCCTGCGCCAGCCGCCCGTGCTCGGCGAATTGCTCGCCGGGGTGGTGGTGGGCAACCTGGGCCTAGTCGGCGTCGACGCCTTCGAGTGGATCGCGCACGACGAGATGGTGACCGTGCTCGCCGAGGTGGGCGTGGTGCTGCTGTTGTTCGAGGTGGGCCTCGAGAGCACGCTGGGACAGATGGCGCGGGTGGGTGGCAGCGCGTTCGTGGTCGCGACACTAGGCGTCGTGGCGCCGACGGCGCTCGGCGTGGGCGTGGGCGCCTGGCTTCTCCCGGACGAGTCGCTCTACGTGCACCTGTTCCTCGGCGCCATCCTCTGCGCCACCAGCGTGGGCATCACCGCGCGCGTGCTGCAAGACCTCGGCGCCTCGCAGACGCCCGAGGCGCGCGTGATCCTCGGCGCGGCGGTGATCGACGACGTTCTCGGCCTGGTGGTGCTCGCCGCCGTGGCGGGGGTCATCGAGGCGGCCAACGCGGGACAATCGGCCGGGGTCGGCCCGATCGTCATCATCGTCGCCAAGACCCTCGGCTTCCTCGTGGCGGCGGGCCTCGTGGGGGTGTTCGTCGTCCCCCGCGTGCTGCGCCGCGCCGCCCGCCTGCGTGGCACCGGCGTGATGCTGGGCCTGACGCTGGCCTTTTGCTTCGCGATGTCTTTCGCCGCGCTCCAGGTCGGCCTCGCGCCGATCGTCGGCGCCTTCGCGGCCGGGCTCGTGCTGGAACACGCGCACTACCAGCCCTTCCACGAGAGGGGAGAGCGGGAGATCGAGGAGCTGGTCCACCCGATCGTGCAGTTCCTCGCCCCGGTGTTCTTCGTGCTGATGGGCTTCAAGGTCGACCTCCGCGCCTTTGCTGACACCTCGGTGCTCGCGCTCGCGGCCGCGCTCACCGTGGTTGGCATCGTCGGTAAGCAGGTGTGTTCGCTGGGGGTGCTCGACAAGACCATTCGTCGCCTGCCGGTGGGCGTGGGGATGATCCCGCGCGGCGAGGTGGGCCTCATCTTCGCCGACGTGGGCGCCAAGCTGATGTTCCAGGGACATCCCGTCGTGAACAGCGGCACGTTCTCGGCGGTGGTGATCATGGTGATCGTCACCACCCTGGTCACGCCGCCGGCGCTCACGTTGGTGATGCGGCCGGCGCGTGCTTAGAGTCGTCGCATGGAACACACCACCATCGCCGTCCGCGGCATGTCCTGCAGCCACTGCGTGATGACCGTGGAGCGCGGCCTCGGCCAGCTCCCCGGCGTCAAGCGCGTGGCCGTGGATCTCGAGGCCCAGACGGTGACCATCTCTCACGAGGGCGCCGCCCCGGGCGACGACAAGCTCCGCGCTGCGATCGACGACATGGGCTACGAGTACGGGCGGAGGCTGTAGGGGCGGGGGTAGGCTGTAGTAGAGGAACGAGAAAGGTTTTCTGCTCAAAGACCGTCGCGCTGATTCCCAGCCCGCCCGCCACGTTCTCGATGTACAGGGGTCGCCCACCACTTGCCGGGGCGGCGCCTGCACGCGGGCCGAGAGCGCGGCGGAGCGCATCTCCTTCTTTCAGAGAGTGTAGCGGCCGCTCGCGGCCGGGTCGATCGCCCGGGAGCCGGTGTTCCGCTACGCCAGGGCGTCTTGCTGGTCGTTCAAGAAGCAGGCACTACTTGGGCTTGCCGATCACGATGCCGAGGCCCACTTGCAGGAAGACGCCGCTGCCATCCACCCCCACGCTGTCCGAGACGCCGTCGGCGGAGCCCGCCCCGAACAGCGGGCGAACTAGCGCTAGCTCGGGGATGAGCCGGACCGAGCCGCCCACGTGCGCCGAGTAGCCTGCCGATGCCCCGAGGCTCCAGATGGCGGCCGAGGCGCTGGATCCCGCCGCACCGGCGTTGAAACTCCACACGTGGACCTTGGGCCCGAGCACCACCTGGTTCTCGCCCATGCGCAGGCCAAACAGCACCGGGACGTGTAGCGCGAGGATCGACACGCTCGCGTCGGCGGCGCCGATGGCCATGCCGCCCACGGCCGGGGCGATCGAGATGGGCACGTTCGCGTCGCGCTCGGTGAGGCCAAACTTGCCGGATAGCTCGATGCCGCTGGAGCCCACGCGCCCGCCGATGTCGACACGATCGCTGAGTCCCACCCGCGCCGACACGCCGGCGTGGGGGTACAGCAAGGTGGCGCTCTCGCCGCTACCCCCCCACATCGAGGGCTCGATGCCCACTTCCCAGTTGCCCTTCCCGAGCGTCTCGGCGTTCTGGAAGGTGCCGAAAGTGGCGCAGCCGGTGAGGAGGGGAAACGCGGCGAGAAGTCGATGCACGGTCGCTCCGTTGTTGCGAGCGAGGGTACCACGGTGGCTCATCGGCCTCTGCCCTCCCCGGCGGCGTCATCTTCGTCTGCGGGACGGGCAAGCTCGCTCTCTCGCCGGGGATCAAGCCGCTGGTGGTCGGCATCACCGTGGTGGCCTTCTGCGCGCCGGCGCCCGAGGTGGCGGCCTCGGTCACCACCGCCCTCAACGGCAGCCCGGCGCTGGCGGTGGGCAGCGGGCTATGGACCCGTGAAGTCAACCCCTGCCCGTGGCATCATTGGATCGTGCTCCTCCTCGCCCTGGCGTGTGCGCCCGCCGAGACATCCCCCTGCGCCTACGGCTTCGAGGTCGACGAGGTGGGCAAGTGCGTGCCACCGGACGGCGAAAACATCGATGACACCGATGACACCGATGACACCGATGACACCGATGACACCGATGACACCGATGACACCGATGACACCGGCACTTGGCGCTCGCTCCCCGCCGGGTGCGCCGTCCCGTCGGCGCTCGCGACCGATCCCATCGTCTTGACCGACGAGTTGGTCCCCGGCGAGCAGGGTGGTAGCTACGAGATGTTGGACATCGAGCTGGCCGACGGCGTGGCCTACGCCGTGGGAGAGGGCGGGCTGCTGGTGCTCGATCCCACCCCGGGCGCGGCGCGGGTGCTGGGCGCCGGCGTGGGATCGAGGTTTCACCGGGTGGAGCCGCTCGGCCAGGGCCTGGTGGCGTTGACCCACCGCGAGGTGGGGCTCGTCCTGGTCGACGCGAGCGATCCCGCCGCCCTGTCGCAGGTGGCCAGTCTCGCGGTCGCCGGCATGGAGGGCATGGCGGCGGTCGAAGGCTACCTCTACGCGAGCGTGCACGACCACGGCGTGTACGTGCTCGACGTGTCCGATCCGACGCGACCGGTGAAGGTGGGCGGGAGCATGGGCCTGTCCGCGGCCTGGGAGCTGAGCAAGCCGCGGGAGGGCTGGATCTACGCTGCCGACAACGCGCTCGGCGTGGTGCCGATCGACGTCTCCGACCCGCTGTTCCCGCTCGTCGGCACCCCGGTCGATCTCGGCGCGGCCGTGCTCCACGTCAGCATCGACGGCGACCACCTCTACGCGTCCACCGGGGGCTTCGGCGTGGTGGTGCTCGACCTGGCCGACCCCGCCGCGCCGCTGCCGGTGGCGACCCTGCCAACCGGCGGCTCGGCGGTGATGGCCGACGCCGACGAGGGGCTCCTGGTCGCCGCCGACCACGACGGGATCGCCGCCTGGGACGTGTCCGACCCCGCCGCGCCCGTGCCGCTCGGCCGGGAGGCAACCCCGCAGGTCGCGCTCGGCGTGGCGCTTGGCAGCGACGTGGCCTGGGTGACGGACTGGACGGCGATCGAGGGCTGGGCCATCGACCGGGCGGCGGTGGCGCCCGAGTTGTCGCTGTCGTCATCGGAGGTGCTGGTTCCCATCGAGGGCGGGAGCGTGGAGCTGAGGGTGACCAACCACGGTTCGGCGGCGCTGTCCCTGCTCGGGGCCCTGAGCAGCGACGCGCGCCTGGCGATCGCGGCGAGCACCGACTCGCTGGCCCCCGGCGAGGAGGGGCTGCTCCGCCTGTCCTTCGCGGGCGACGGCGACGAGCTCGACGCCAGCGTGTGCCTTGTAAGCGACGACCCGGACGACCCGGTGCAGACGATCATGGTCGGCACCAGCAATGGCGACCCCTACATCGGCCTCGCCGCGCCGGACTTCGAACTGCCGGGGATCGACGGCAACACCTATCGTCTCTCCGACCAGCTTGGGCACCCGGTGATGCTGGCCTTCTTCGCCACCTGGTGCTCCGTCTGCCCGTCCGAGGTCTCGGACATCGACCAGAGTATCTACCAGGCCTACAAGGACGCCGGCGTGGTGGTGTGGGCCATCGCGAGCGGGGATACCGACATCGAAAGCGTGGTGCGGTTTGCCGAGGGCTTCGAGTTGACCCTGCCCGTGCTCTACGACGAGGGCGGGCGCGTGCAAGCGGACTACGTGACGCAGCCTGAGGTGGGAGCCGCCACCCACCACGGGGAGTGGATCATCGGCGCCGACGGCGTGATCGTGTACCACGCCGCCGACTACGACCACGACGCCGTGGTGGACGTGATCGAGGCGCAGTTGGGTGGGCAGTGAGCGATCCTTCGCTCGCCCGGTGATCGACGCCGGGCCCCGGCGGGATCACCGGTGCGGGCCGGCTAGTTGCCCGGTAGGGTGGTACCGGTTTTTCGAGGTGCCGATGCTTTTTCTTGTCGTCTTCGCCTGTACGCCCGAGACAGTCGAAGAAACGGAGAAAGAAGGGGCGACGTTGCCCACCACCGCCCTCGGCACCGGCGAGGGGGAACTCGACCCCGAGTCGGTGGACTACACCTACATCCTCGGCGACGAGGAGCAGCTCTCCGACCCGCGCGATCTCGGCTTCGACCCCGACGGCAACTTGTGGATCGCCAATCGGGACGATGACTGCACCTTCATCGTGTTCGACGCCGGGGAAGAGAACCAGTCCTACTACCGCCAGAAAGACTTCGCCGCCGAGCACTTCATGGAGGAGACGTCGGCCTTCGCCTTCGAGACCGCCGAGGGCCAGGACGGCGACCACGGCTACGAGTTCGGCTCCTGCGGCGAGTCGCGCAACACCTACAACGGCCGGCGGCGACCCGACAACTTCATGGGCCCGGTGTTGTGGTCGGCGCAGATCGACATCTTCGCCGAGGAGAATCCCAACGGCCTCGGCAGCCACCTCGACATGCTGCACCAGAGCCCCAACTGCGTGGGCCTGGCCTGGGAGCGCAACAACGTGTACTGGGTGTTCGACGGCCTGGCGGGCAACGTGGTGCGCTACGACTTCCAGGACGACCACGACGTGGGCCAGGACGATCACAGCGACGGCCTGGTCTACCGCCTCAGCGAGCCCACCGTCACCCGGGTGGAAGAGGCCCCGGGCCACATGATGATCGACCCGGCCACCGGGATTCTCTACGTGGCCGACACCGGCGGCGGGCGGGTGCTGGCGCTCGACACCCAGAGTGGAGAACGCGGCAAGGAACTGCGCGCGCGGAACGAGCCGCTCGAGGACTACGCCGAGTGGGACGGTGTCGAGTGGCAGGAGCTGGTCACCGGCCTCTCCGAGCCCGGCGGCCTCGCGCTCGGCAACGGCGTGCTCTACGTGGCCGAGTGGGGCACCGGCATCATCCGGGCCTTCGATCTCGGGGGCAACCGCGTCCAGGCGCTCGACACCGGCGCCGGCGCCGGGGCGATCTACGGGATCGAGATCGGTCCCGACGGGGCGCTCTGGGTGGTCGACAACGCGGCGCCGGGGGTTTTCAGGGTGGATCCGATTTGATCAGTGGGGGCGTGGAGCGCGGCGCTCAGGGGCCGCCGAGGAAGATCCAGATGGTGCCGGGGTGCTCGTCGTTGCTGAGTCGCGTGCTCAGTGCGAGGTCGTCGTAGCCGTCGCCGTTGGTATCTCCGGCCGCGACATCGTAGCCAACGTACTCCTTGTACTCGCTGCCCACGATCACCGCGTTGTCGCCCTCGCCCGGCGATCGGGTGCCGGCGAAGGGGCCGTACGCCACGTAGATGCGACCCTCGTCGCCATCGACGATGTCGGCGTTGTTGTCGCCAAGGGCGAAGTCCAAGCACCCGTCGCCGTTGGCGTCGAGCGCCACTGGGCCACGCAGCGACATGTAGCCATCGTAGGGGGTTTGCACGAGCGGGGTGGCGGTGGCCAGCGAGAGCCCGGCGGCCTCTGGCTCCACCACGAGCATGCCCCACCAGTCCCCGGAGTCCTCGTTCCAGTCGCCCACGACCACGAGGTCCTGGGTGCCGTCACCGTCGATGTCGACGAGCGCCGACGAACTGCGGATCCACGGCCCCTCGTAGTCCTCGTCGAACTCGAAGGACGCGAGGCGGACGTCCGGCGAGCGATAGCCATCTGCAGCCTCGAAGGGGCCGAAGTAGAGGTCGGCCACGGAGTCCTCGACGAGCAGCAACTCGTCGTTGCCGTCGCCGTCGCCGTCGAGATCGCCGGCGTCAAGCGCGTTCGCACCGTCACAATCGCTCGGGTAGCCCAGGGCGGCGTCGGGACCGAGGCCGTAGGCCTCCGCCGTGCCGACGGCGCCCGTCCAGGTGGCCGGCACCAGCCACACGCCGGCGCCGCACCAGTCGTAGTCCTCGTACCAGGTGCCGGCCACGGCGATGTCGCCCCCGGACTCGCCCGGGATCGCCTCGACCTGGAGGTCGTCGGCAATGCCGCCCGCGTAGTCCGAGGGCACGTCGAAGTCGATGGTGAGGTCGGCGTCTGCGGTGACCAGGCCGTACCTGGACTCGAGGAAGAGGTAGGCGCGAAGTGGGTACGGCTCCTCGAGCGAGTAGCCCTCTGCGAGCATCTGGGAGTGATCATCGACTACCAGTTGGACCGGCCAAGCGTAGGAAACGTGCTCGCCGGGGGCGGCCGCGAGCAGGACGTCGGCCTCCCACTCGTACGCCTGCTCCGGTTGGAGGGGACCTCCGGCCGCGAGCACGCGGTTCTCGTCGCCGCAGTCCGCGTCCGTCCAGACGTCGCCAAGCCCGTCACCATC
>VGRE01000004.1 GCA_016875435.1 Deltaproteobacteria bacterium
CGCCATCCTTCGGCCGCTTCCGCACGCTGCGGTTGGCCCCGGCAAACATCGCACAGTTGAGCACCGCGTCGTCGTCCTGGTCTTTCAGCGAGAAGTACCAGTGACCGCTCGCGGCCACCTTGAAGCCGCCGATCTCGCCCTCCACCCACACGTCGTCGAACTCGCCGCTCAGCACGTCGTTGATCTCGCCCACCAGCCCGGCAACGGTGTATTTCTCAGCTTCCACGGGGCCCACCCAGCACCACCACGCTGTAACCGACGGCGGGGACCGTCCCGGGGAGCGGTCGCCAACACGGGCAAGTGTGGTGTAAAGCAACCGGCGGCATAGGCGCGGCCCCATGCACCCCGCTGCCACCCCCGCCTTCTGGCACGAGCGCTGGACCAGCAACCAGATCGGCTTCCACCAGGCCACTACGAATGAACTATTGTCGCGACACTGGCATCTGGACCGGGGTCGCGTGATCGTCCCCCTCTGCGGCGCCTCGCGCGACCTCGCGTGGCTGGCGGCGCGGGGGCACTCGGTGGTGGGCGTGGAGTTTTCCGAGCTGGCCTGCGCGAGGTTCTTCGAGGAGCACGAGCTCTTGCCCGAGCGCGAGGGCAACCGCTGGCGGGCGGGCGCCGTCACCCTGGTGCAGGGCGACTTCTTCGCCTTTTCCGAGCCCGGCGCCTTCGACGCGGTGTACGACCGTGCCGCGCTCATCGCGCTGCCGCCGGGCGTGCGTCCCCGCTACGTGGACCACCTGCGACACCTGCTTCGCGCCCCGCGGGGGCTGTTGATCGGCTTCGAGTACGACCAGCAGAAGCGCGACGGCCCGCCCTTCGCGGTCATGGCGAGCGAGGTGCGCGCGCTGTGGCCGGAGGCGGTGGAGGTGGAGCGCAGGCCGGTGGACGAGGAGCGCTGGCGGGCGCTTGGTGGCGCTTCTGAAGTGGCGTGGCGCATCACCGCCGCCGCGTGATCACCAGCCCCGCCGTCACCACCAGCGACAGCCCGAGGAGCCCGTAGAACCACGCGGGACGGTAGCTGAACACCACGGTGTGCTCCCCCGGCGGCAACTGCACCCCGCGGAACACGAGATCCACGCGTTCCACCGGCACCTCGGTGCCGTCGAGGGTGGCCGTCCAGCCGGGGAACCACAGGTCGGCGAGCACCAGCGTGCCCGCGCCGCTCGTCGCGATCTGCACGCGGGTGTCGGCGTAGTCCACGATCGTGGCCGTCCCGCCGGGCTCGCAGGCGGGGTCGCCGGCCTCCACGATGGCGGTGGTCTCGGGGTCGGCGGCGAGCAGCGCGGCGAAGGCCTCGTCGCCGTCTGTTTTGACATCGCGACAGGGAACCACGCGGGCGCGGGGGAGCGCGTCGCGGTCCTCGTACACGTTGTAGTGGCCCCGCACCACCGGGAGCAGGCCGGGGATCTCGTGGATGGTCGCGATCCAGCGCACCGCCATCCGGCGGGCCACGTCGTGATGCTCCAGGAATCGCGCGACTTTCTGCGGGCCCTTGTCGCCCACGTCGAGGCCGGCCGAGGCGAGCAGGGCCTCGTTGCGCACGATGAACAGGGGCGACGGGATGATCACGTCGCTGGTGCCGAGCGGGAGGCCGGTGCTGGCGGTGAGCAATTCGTCGTCGAGCGCGATGGGGACACGACGGTCGAGCACGGTGGTGCGGTAGCCACCCGGCTCGGTCATCCGCTCGGACAGCCAGCGGGGGACGGGCTCATCGTCGGCGACGGGGTGGTAGTCGCGACCGAAACCGAGCAGGTCGACGGCAACCAGCGCCGCGAGCAGCCGGGGACGGCGCAGCGCCGCCAGCGTGGCCAGCAGCAGGAGCACGGGCACGATCACCCGCGGCGAGCGCGGGTCCACGCTGCGATGGAGGTCGCCCATGATGCGGGCCACCTTCGCCGGGATCTCGGCGGCCACCTCGGGCTCGGGTTCGGGGAGGGCCGCGCGGAGCATGGCCCCCATCGACGGCGGCGGCGGCAAGTCGGCCTGCCGCCGGAAGTGCGCGTCGAGCCACGACGCGATCTCCCCGCCGCGGGTGCTCAGGCCGAGGCGAGCCACGCCAGTGCTGAGAGTGAACAGGGCGAGGAACACCAGCAGTCGCGACCGGCTCTGTTCCCGTCGCCACGCGAAACGCAAGGACTCGGTGCCGGCCGCGGCCAGCACCGCCACCGCGAGGGTGAGCCAGAGTCCAAAACGCGCCGGAAACCGGAAGTATCCGAAGCCGGGGAGCAGCCGCAGCAGCGACCACAGGGGGCCGCCGAGCATCAACAGCGCCGCGAGCGCCGCCAGCGCCGCCCAGCCCTTGCGACGGCGAGCGCCGAGCAGCGCCAGCACCGCCGCGGGCACCCCCACGTAGGTACAGGTCTCCCAGCTGTTGACGCCCTGTCCCCAGTAGCCGGCGCCCCGGTGGTAGTAGGTCTCGGCAATGTCGGCCGGGCGGTCGAAACCGAAGGCGTAGGGCAACACCAGGCCCACCAGCTCCTGCGGCGGCAAGGCGCCCACCTGCGCGAAGGCCGCGCCCACGCCCCCGTCGCGCATCGAGAACTGGGCCAGTTGAAGGCTCGCCACCACCTGGGGCAGGGCCACCAGCGCGCCGAGCGCCGCGAAGGCGATCCAGCGCCGCCGCTCGCGCGGCGAGAGCACCCCCATCGCGTGGCCGGCGGCGAGCAGCCCGCCAAACGCGGCCGCTTGCGGGTGCCCGGCGAGGCCCATGGCGCCGATGCCGATCGCGGTGAGCCACCCCTGTCGCGACAGCGTAGCGCCGAGCACCCAGGGCAACCACGCCGCCGCGTTCTGCATCCCGAGGTAGAGACTGTGCGACACCATGAAGCCGGAAAAGCCGTAGATGATCCCCGCCAGTACCGGGCCCACCCCTCGCATCCCGAGCTTCTGGCAAAGCCACCACGCGCCCATCGCCGCGAGCACGTGGTGGCCGAGCACCGCCCAGTCGAGCGCCAGGCCGTCGGGCAGGATCACGAACAACAGCATCGTGGGCAGGTAGAGAAAGCCGCCCTGTCCCTCGGCGAGGAGCGGGAAGCCGTTGGCGGCGCCGCTGGCCCAGAGCGGGAACTCGCCGGCCAGGTACTTCGCCGCCGCCCAGGCCCGCCAGGGCAGGTGGTGGTGCCGGAAGTCGTGGTACGCGAAGTGGCCCAGGCCGACCGACGCGCTCGGCGCGAGCAGCACCGCCAGCGCGACGTAGAGCGCCAGCACCGGGAGCCAGCGTTTCACGGGGCCTTCGCGGCCTCGGGCTCCACGTAGCCGAGGGCCTCCAGGAGGCTGCGCTGCTCGTCGCTCTGGGGCGCGGCGCGATCGACGTGCCCCTTGAGCATCTGCACGCTCAGCCGCCCGTTTTCCACGGCGGCTGGCTCCTCGTCGGCGAGGTTGTGCAGCTCGGCCGGGTCGGTGGCGAGGTCGTAGAGTTCTTCCGTCCCGAGGCCCTGGATGTACTTCACGCCGCTCGGCGACCGCACGCCGTAGAGCCAGCTCTGGGTGGAGCGACCCATCAACAACATGGGATCGGGGGGGATCTCTCGGCCGGTGAGACGGTAGGTCAGGGGCACCGAGCGCGTCTGCTGCAACAGCGGCAAGCCGGCGTGGTCGAGCAGGCTGTTGGCCACGTCGGCCACCGTCACCTGTTGCGACGCGCGGGTGCCCGCCCACGCCATCGGCGGCGAGGCCCAGGCCAGCATCGGCACGCGCAGCACCTCGTCGTAGAGCCCGTGGTGGGTGAACATGATGTCGTGCTCGCCGAGCGACTCGCCGTGGTCGGCGAGCACGATCACCAGCGCGTTGTCGAGGCGCCCCAGCGCACGCAGGCCATCGAGGTAGGCGCCGAGCTGCTGGTCGGCCCGTTCCACCTCGGCGCCGTACTGCTGGCGCAGGCCCTCGATCTCGGCCGCGTCGTAGTCGTAGCCGGGCTCCTGCTTGAGGATGGCGGCGTGGTCGAGCGGGCCCTCGTAGGGGGAGTGGGGCTCGAACACGTGGGTCCACAAGAACACCGGCTCGGTGGCAGGTACCGTCGCGGTCCATCGCAAGGCGCGCTCGTAGGTACGGGGGCCCTCTCGCTCCAGCAGGAACGGGAAATCCGCAGGGTTGCCGAAGCGCATGAGCAGGCGGAGCGCCGCGTAGCCGGCCCGGAACTCCGACAGGCCGCGGAAGGCCGGCAGGAAGTCGTCGTCGTACACCTCGAAGCCCTGGTCGAGCCCGGTGGCGGAGTCGACCGCGAAGGCCGACACGAAGGCGCCCGCGCGCCAGCCGAGGAACTGGAGCTGCTCGGCCACGGTGAGCGCGTTGCGCGGCAGGGACATGCCGTTCTGCTCGAGTCCATGCTCGGCGGGGTGCAGCCCGGTGAGCATCGACGCGTGGGCGGGCGCGGTTTCCGGGAGCGGGGTGATGGCGTTGTCGAAGGCCGCGCCCTCGGCGGCGAGGCGATCCATCACCGGCGTGGCGAAGCGGCCCCCGTAGGTGCCCAGGTGGTCGCGACGCAGGGTGTCGATGGTGACCAGCACGAGGTTCGGCGCGCCCGGCGGCGCCGGGTCGATCTGCGGCGGCGACGGCTGCACCATCGAGGCCGAGGCGGCCGCGAGCACCGAGACAACGAAAGCAGGCAGGCGGAAACCCACCCGGGGGACCATGCCGATCATCTCGCGACGATACCAATACCCAGCGTTGTACCAGCCGAAGGCGAAGAGCGAGAGCACCAGCGCGAGCATGCCGAAGGCGCCCTTGAGATCGCCCCGGTGAAACAGCTCCACGCCCATCGGGAAGAAAAAGAACGCCGCGAACCCGGCCACGCCGAGGGCGAAGCCCGCGCGGTAGCGCGCCCAGCGGCGTGACTGTCGCGCCAGCAGCGGACCCAGGAGGCCGCCCGCCACGCCAAAGGCAAAGGCCACGGCGGCGTCGGCCAGCACCGCGCCCACCGCCAGCTCGGCGCGCTCCCAGGGCGAGAGGACGAGCTTCACCCGGAGCGCGAGCGCCACCCCCTCCACCGCGCCGATCACCGCCCCGGCGGCGGCCACGTGACCGGCGATGCGCAGCCACGCGCGACCGTCGGGCACCGGCGCGATGTCGTCGAAGCTCTCGTCGGGGCTGTCGGCGTAGGGGGGCTGGTCCTGGCTCACCCGCCCTCCACGTAGCCGAGCGCCTCCAGCGCCTGCCGCGTGGCGTCGTCCATCTCGGGGCCGACGGTGGCGGCCTTGTCGCGCAGCAACAAGCGGAGAAGCTCCTCGCGCGCTTTCGACGCCTCGCCCGGCGCGAGGTTCCGCATTTCGCCGGGGTCCGTCGCGAGCTCGTAATACTCCACCGCGCCCGACTCCTTGGCGATCAGCTTGGTGCCCGCGCCGCGCAGGGCGTGGTCGACGGGCGGGTTGGCCACGAAGCGGCCCGCGGTCGTGGATGCCACCACGGGCGTGTCGCGACAGGCCTCCCCGCGAAGCTCCGGCACTCGCGACAGCCCGTCACGCGCGTGCCCGTCGTCGATGCCCACGAGGTCGAGGATGGTGGGCGCGAGGTCGACGCCCGACACCTGGCAGTCCTGGACCAGGCCGGCGACAACGGCGGCCGGGTAGCGCACCACCAGGGGCACGCGCAGCGAGGGGTCGTAGAGATCGTCGCCGTGATCGAAGAGGTAGCCGTGCTCGTCGAGGCTCTCGCCATGGTCGGCGGTGACGACGACGATGGTGTTGTCGAGCCGGTCGCCCAGCGCATCGAGCAGGGCGCCCATGGCACCGTCGACGTAGGCCACCTCGTCGTCGTAGGCGTCCTTGAGGTAGTCGACGCTGGTGATCGCGCGGTGCCGGGCTGGCCAGTAGGCCGGGAGGGGGAGGATCGCGCCGCTGGTGGGCGGATCCGCCGCCGCCGCCCCGGGACGAACCGGCGCCTCGTAGGGCCCGTGCGCGTCGTAGAAGTGGACGAAGGCGAAGAAAGTCTCCTCGCGATGGGCACGCAACCAGCGGGCGGCGCGGTCGATCACCCGGTGGGCGGGGCGCTCCCGGAGCGCGTGTTCCTTCACGAAAAACTGGTTGTAAAGCTTCACGATCGACAACGACTCGGCGCCGGGCCAGGCGCCGAAGTCATCGTCCCAGGCGTCCATGCCCTGGGCCCAGCCATACTTGCTGTGCAGGGGAAAGCCGGCCACGAAGCCGCCGGTGAGGTAGCCCCGCTCGCCAAGGGCCCGCCACACCAGCGCCTCGCGCTCGCCGAGGTCGGTGCCGTTGCTCACGATGCCGCTCTTGTAGGGGGCAAGGCCGGTGAACATCGCGAGATGCGAGGGCTCGGTGATCGGGGCGGCGGCGATGGCCTGGGAGAAGCTCGTCCCCTCGCGGGCAAGTCGCGACCACACCGGCTTGTCGCCCACCGCGTCGGCTCGCGTGGTGTCGAGGCTCACCACCAGCACGCTCGGCAAGTCACTCGGGGTGCCACGGGTAGGGGTGGAGCGCGCCACCGCCGCGATCGTCGCGAGCGCTGCCAGCACGAGAAGTCGCCTCACGGTGAGCAGTCGCGACAGGAACCATCCCCCGGCGGCGCCGAGTACGAAAGTACCGATCATCCCGCCCCACACGCGCGGGTCGCGGACAAACTCGTTGAGCACCAGCTCGTAGCGGTAGTTGATCGACACCAGGAGCCCGGACAGGCCGGCCGCCACCACCGGGCAGCGCCGCGAGAGCGCAAGCGGGACCGTCACCGCGCACGCGCAGAGCGCGCTCAAGAGCGCCCACTGGCCCACCTGCGCAAGATCAAAGGCACGAAGCGGGCTTGCACGGAGCGCCACCTCGGCGAGCCCGGCGGCCACGCCCAGCGCCGTCGCGAAGCTGAGTGTCGGTCGCACCGCCGGCTGCTATCCTGTCTCGCCGTGCGCCTCGCCACCCGCCTGCTCCTGCTCTGCACCCCCGCCGCGGCCGTGGCCTGCACCGCGAGCAGCCCGGCCAACGCCGCGCCGAGCGTGTCGATCACCGAGCCCGAGAACGACGCGGAGTACCGCGCGGGCGAGCCCTTCAGCGTGGTGGTGGCCGCCTCCGACGACGGCGGCGTGGCCGGCCTCGATTTCGACTGGGCGCTGAGCCCCGACGCCGGCGTGGAGGGCCACACCTTCGTGTCGGACACCGAGGCCGAGCTGTACGTCGACGCGGGGCTCCCCGAGGGCGAGTTCGACATCACCGTGCTGGCCACTGACTACGCCGGGGAAACCGACAGCGACGAAGTTCACGTGGTGGTGGAGGCCAACGACGCCCCCAACGTGAAGATCCAGCAGCCGGAAGATGGGGAAACCTACGAGCTCGGCAGTCCGATCATCGTGGAGGTGAAGGTGAAGGCGAAAGACGACGACATGAGCGCCATCACCATGGTGTGGGGCGGCATCGCCGAGGGGGTCGACGACGCGCCGAGCACGCCCCCCGACGACGGGATCATCATCTTCTACGTGGAAGACGTGCCCGAGGGGAAACAGGAGCTGATCGTCACCGGGCGCGACAGCGGCGGGGCCGCCGAGACGGAGACGGTGGAGTTCAGGGTGCGTTAGCGACGGCGCGCCATGGACGCCGCCGAACTCGACACGCTCCACCGCGAGGCCGCGCGTCGCCGCACCTTCGCCATCATCTCCCACCCCGACGCGGGCAAGACCACGCTCACCGAGAAGCTGTTGCTCTACGGCGGCGCCATCCACATCGCCGGCGCGGTCAAGTCGCGCAAGGCATCGCGACACGCGGTGTCGGACTGGATGAAGATGGAGCAGGAGCGCGGCATCTCGATCACGTCGAGCGTCTTGCAGTTCGACCACCGCGGCAAGCGGCTGAACTTGCTCGACACGCCCGGCCACGCCGACTTCTCCGAGGACACCTACCGGGTTCTCGCGGCGGTGGACTGCGCGGTGATGCTCATCGACAACGCCAAGGGTGTCGAGGATCGAACCCGCAAGTTGTTCGACGTGTGTCGCCTTCGCGGCATCCCGGTGCTCACCTTCGTCAACAAGTGCGACCGCGAGGGCATCGACCCGCTCACGCTGCTCGACGACGTGGGCAAGGCCCTCGGCATCGAGTGCGCGCCGGTGAACTGGCCGGTGGGCTCCGGTCGCGACTTCGTCGGCGTCTACGACCGCGCCTCGCGACAGGTGATGCGCTTCGGCGAGGGCAAGGGCACCGAGCTGGTGGAGTTCGAGCGCATCGACCCGGGCGAGGTCGACGAGGGCCTCCGCGCCAAGCTGCACGACGACGTCGAGCTGCTCGACGTGGCGGGCGAGGGCTACGACCCCGAGCGTTTCCTCGCCGGCAGACAGACTCCGGTGTTCTTCGGCTCGGCGCTCACCAACTTCGGCGTGGAGCCCTTCCTCGACGCGATGGTCGACATGGCGCCCGGCCCGCGCATGCGCCCCTGCACCGGGCTCCCGCGCCCGCCGGACGACCCGCGCTTCTCCGGCTTCGTGTTCAAGATCCAGGCCAACATGAATCCCCGCCACCGCGACCGCGTGGCCTTCCTCCGGGTACAAAGCGGCAAGTTCGAGCGGGGCATGGAGGTGAGCATCCACCGCAGCGGCGAGACGATCAAGCTCGCCAAGCCCCACACCTTCCTCGGCAGCGAGCGCGAGCTGCTCGACGAGGCCTGGCCGGGCGACGTGATCGGCCTCTTCGACCCCGGCGCCCTGCGCATCGGCGACTCGCTCTACGTGAAAGACCGGGTGGAGTACCAGGGCATTCCCCGCTTCGCCCCCGAGCACTTCGCGCGGGTGAAGCTGAAAGACCCGATGCGTCGTAAGCACTTGACGACTGGCTTGCAGCAACTCTCGCAGGAGGGCGCGATCCAGCTCTTTTTCCGCCCGGAGCTCGGCGAGCAGGACCCCTACCTCGGCGCCGTGGGACAGCTCCAGTTCGAGGTGCTGCTCCACCGCCTGGAGACCGAGTACGGCGTGAAGGCGGTGCTCGACTCGTCGCCCTTCCGCCTCGCTCGCTGGGCGCGGGGGGAGAAGGGCGTGACGTGGATGAAGGCTCGTCGCGACTACACCGTGGTGGAAGACCGCCACGGCAACCCGGTGGTGCTCAGCGAGAGCCCCTGGCCCTTGCAGTACGCCCAGCGGGAGAACCCGGGGCTGGAGTTGTTCGAGGTGGAGCCGGTTTGAGGTAGGCTGCAGCCCATGCGCCGCCGCCTCTGGGTCATGGTCGTCCTCGGGCTCCTCGCGGCCGCCCTGTTCGTGGGCATGCGGCAGGTCGACCATGTCCGGACCGCCCACATGCGCAAGCCGCGCGTGCCGGAGATTCGCATCGGTCGCGACACGCCCACGCGCGCGGCCGGGGCCTCCGTGGAACGGGACTACGCCACTGTGCACTGCGTGGGACCGGAGGGCGCCAGCGGCACGGTGTGGGCGCGCGAGGCGGGGGGCGAGGCCCGCACCGCCGCGAGCGACGACGGGCAATACAACCTCGCGCTCGCGCCGGGCACCTGGTCGTTGTCCTGGCAACACGACGAGCGCTGGACCAACCTGGGCACCCTCGACCTCGACGCGGGCGACGTGGCCGAGTGCCAGCTCAAGACACGCTGGGCCCTGGCCGGGAAGGTCGTCAACCTGCTCGACGAGCCCCTTGCCGGCGTGGAGGTGTGGGGCTGCGGCGACACCGTGGAGACCGACGAGCGCGGCGAGTTCACCCTGAATCCCCGCAAGGGCGAGTGCCTCGTGCGCGCCCGGGTGCGCGACGGTGCCCTGTCGCGACACTCCGAGGGTGCGTACTTCTCCGTTTTCGACCCGGTCGAGTCGGTGAAGCTCACCCTCGACGACTCCCCCGTGGCCGGCATCGGCGTGCTGATCGCCCAGGTCGACGAGGGTATCAGGGTAGACGGCGTGCGACCGGAGAGCCCCGCCGAGGAGGCCGGCCTCGAGAACGGCGACATGATCGTGGCGATCGACGGTCACGACACCGAGGGCTGGAGCAGCTACGAGGCGATGGACGAGATCACCGGCGACGAGGGCACGGTGGTGAAGCTGGAGATCCGTCGCGAGGGGCGCACGCTCGACGTCACGGTGCGGCGGGAGCGATTCGAGGCGGACGACTAGCGGGAGAAGCTGACGTCGAGCGCGTGGGTGATCACCACCGGGGCCGAATCGGCGACCACCCCGACGGACAAACGAAAGCTATCTCAGGCAGCCTGGGCGCCAGGGCGGCCCGGAGCGACACATTCGTCCTATTTCCTGTTGGATGGCTCGGGGCAGTGTCTCGAGTTCGCCCGACGACCTCTGTGACCCGTGTCGCGACAAGACTCGTGTTGCCTGATCCGCGCCCACGGCGCTCTCGCGCCGTTCAATGGATGGGGACCAGCATCACGCCCGCGCTCGCCGGCGCGCGGAACTCCAGCGCGAGGAAGAAGCGCGTGTCGATGTCGCCGTTGCCGCGGATGCTAGCGCCGCCGTCGATGGCGAAGGCCACGCCCCACTCCCCGTACGCCACGCCCACCCCGCCCGAGGCGCCGCCCGGCCCGGCCGAGAAGCCCGCGCCCAGCTCGCCGTTCGACCAGCCGCCGAGGCGGACGAGGCCCCCCACGAGCAAGCCCGGCGACACCGCCGGCGTGGTGTCCTCCAGGTCCTCCGCCATGACATCGACGGTGATGCGCGGCTCGAAGGCGGCGAAGGTGTTGCCCCCGAGCTTGTCGTTCCAGGTGCGGATCGCCAGCCGGCCGTAGCCTCCAGCGTCGAGCGTACTGTCGTAGAACGACGGTCGCTGGATGCTCAGCACCGCGCCGAAGGTAGGATCGACCACGCGATCGCGCATCGACGCCACCACGCCGAGGGGAACGAGCCCGGCGCGGATGTCGACCGACGTGGGGCCGGTCGACACGTTGCCGCGGCTGTCTTCGAGCGCCGCCGGGATGGGGTTGATCGCGACCGTGAAGTCAGCGGGCGGCGAGATGTACGGGATGGGGATGCAGGCAAGTAGGGCGAGCAGCACGGGGGGACGGTAGCACAGCTACCCCTCCCGCCACTCCCCCGCGCGCCGTAGCCGTTCCTCGGCCTCCGCCAGATCGAGCTGCATCGCCGCCCTGGGGTAGTCGTCAAAGAAGGGCTGCACGTCGGTGCCGCGCACCCGGCGGCGCATCGACAGGAAGTGCAGGTACTGCTCCGGCCACCGGTACACCCACTCCTCGAAGCGCCGCACGAAGGCCTGGTAGCTGGCCTCGGGCGTGCCCTGCCAGGCCAGCTCCGGTGTGATCACCACCCGGTGACGACGCTCGCCGGGGGCGCGGAAGACGTACGTGGGCAACATCGCCGCCCCCGACTTCTTCCAGATCTGCGCGGGCTGGAGCGAGAGGTTCGCCTTGCGACCGAGGAAGTCGACCTTCACCCACTTCTTGCCACCGCCACCGTCGAAGGCGAGACCCAGCACCCCGTTCTGCTGCAACATCTCGAAGGCCGGGCGCAGGAAGCGGAACACGTTGACGTGCTCCACCGGCAGCCGCTTCTCCAGCTGCCAGCGACGCGCCAGCACCTTCGACCACAAGGGCGTGGTACGGCTGTCGCGGAGGATCTCCGCCCACACCGGCGGCGGCGCCGAGAGCTGGGCCATGCGGTAGCCCACGTGCCCGAGCGCCGGCATGATCATCTGGTTGGCGCCGAAGTGCCCGATGAGCACGATGGCACCCTTGCCGCGGGCCAGCGCCGCGTCGAGGTGTTCGCGACCTTCCACCACGCAGGTGTCGGCGACGGTGGCGGGGTTGAGGTGCGGGTACTTCAGCACCTCCAGCTCGTTGTAGAGAGTGAGCCGGTAGGCGTCGGCGAGGATCGCGGCCTCGGCGCGCGGCATCGAACGCGAGGCGTAGATCGCTCGCAGCTCCTCGCGCATGTCGCCGTCGCCCAGCCAGCGCACGAGTCGCCCGCCAGCGCCCGAGAAGGCGTCGAGCGCCGGGCCGGGCACCCGGTTCACCAGCGCCTGTCCCGGGTAGTACAGGAACATCGCGCCGAGATCCTTTACGAGGAAGCTCGGCTTGAGTCCCCGACGCCAGGTTTCATCCACGCTCGTCGCGCCCCGGGTCGACCGGCACGGAAGCCGCCGCCTTCTTGTCGATCTTGCCGTTGGGCAACTTCGGGATCTCGCGCCAGAACTCCACGATGCGGGGAACCTTGTAGTTGGCCATGCGCTCGCGACAGTAGGCCTGCACCTTGCGCACGGTGAGCGACGACCCCGGCGCCGCCTGCACGATCGCCCGCGCCACCTCGCCGCGCAGCCGCTCCTCGGCGCGCACCACCAGCACCCCGCGCACGTCGGGGTGCTGCGCCAGCACCTGCTCGATCTCCAGCGGGAACACGCGGATCCCGCCGATCTTGAGCATCTCCGAGCGCCGACCGGCGAAGAATACGAAACCGTCATCGTCGAGGCGCACCAGGTCCCGCGTCTGGTACCAGCCGTCCACGAACTGCGCCGCCGTTTCCTCGGGCTGGCCCACGTAGCCGCTCACGACGGCCTCGCCCTTCATCCACAGCTCGCCCACCTCGCCGGTGGGTGCGTCCGTGCCGTCCTCGCGGACCACCCGGATGGCGTAGCCCGGGATGGGCTTCCCGCTGGATCCCGGTCGCCGCGCGCCGTGGGCGAGCATGCCCAGGCCCACGCCGGTCGTTTCCGTGGACCCCCACACCGGGAGGAAACGCGCCGAGAAGGCTGCCTCCATGCGCTCCAGCGTCTCCGGCGACACGTAGGCGCCGCCGGCTTCGAGCACCCGGAGCGACGAGTAGTCGCCGCCGTGTGCATCGCGGAAGTCGAGCAACATCTCGTAGAAGCTCGGCACGCCCATCGTCCAGGTGATGCGATACCGGGCGATGAGCTCGGCGGCCACACGCGGGTTGAGCGTCTCGGCCACCACGAAGGCGCCGCCGGTGAGGATGCTGCGGTGGAACAGCTCGTGGGGGTGCGCGAACACCGAAAACATGCCGAGGTAGACGTCGTCAGTCTCGAAACCGAGACCGTTCGCCGTCGCGATGCCGTTGACGTTGATCTGGCGGTGGGTGGTGACGGCCCCCTTCGGCCGCCCGGTCGAGCCCGAGGTGTAGTTGTAGTACACCACCGAGTCGGGATGGGCGACGAAGTTACCCTTCCATGCGGGCAGTTCCGCGTCCCATCGTCCCTCGCCGCGGCGGCCCTCGTCCACGTAGATGATGCGACGGGGGTCGGGCAGCATCGGCAAGAGGTGCTTCAGCAGAGAATCGAACTGCACCTCGGTGACGACGGCGCGCACGCCCGCGGTGCGGAACTGGTCGGCCACCTGGTCGGGGTGGAGCTTGAAGTTGACCGGCACGTGGATGGCGCCAACCCGCGCGCAGGCGAGGAAGCCGATGGCCACCTCGGGACGCTTCACCAGCAGGAAGCCCACCGCGTCGCCCTCGCCGATGCCCGCGCGTGCGAACACGCTCGCGACCCGATCCACCTCGGCGTCGAGCTGCGCCCAGGTGTAGGTGCGCTCGTCGCCAAGCAGGGCCGACTTGCCGGGCCAGTTCGCGGCGCAGCGACGGAGCAAGTCGCCGAGCGGGACATCCACGAGCGCGTCGAGCAAGGGGGTTCCGGGAGGGGCGCGGGTCTAGCTCCGGGGGGGAGGATCGTCTAGCTGTTGGCTAGTCGACCTCGAAAGCGCCCGCCCTGCGGTCGGCTGCCTACGGCGTTCTCGCGGGCTCGTTGCCGTACAAGGTGTCAAGCACCGCCGCCGTGGGCACGCGCCCTTTCGCCAACACGCGCAGGGTGACGGCGCGCGCCTCGGGGTTGGTCGCGCGCGTGAGGGTGGCGCTGGCCACGAGGTGACCGAGCGGCACGCCCCGGCTCTGGAGGAAGCGCGTGGTCGCGACGGCGCGCGCGCTCGCCAGTCCCCAGTTGTCGACGTGAGGCCCGCCCGTCACCGGCACGCCGTCGGCGTGGCCGCTCACGTCGATCATGATCTCCTCCGTCTTCAGGGCCTCGGCTATGCGGGTGAGCGTGTCGAAAGCGCTCGGGTGCAACTCGGCCGATCCCGGCGTGAACAACAGCCGTTCCGGCAACTCCACGGTGAGCGTCTGGTTGTGCACGCCGATCTGCACCACGTTGTCAGACAGGGAACCGTCGAGGTGCATCTTCAGCGTTCGCAGCACCGGATCGGCCTGGGCGCTCAGGTTGAGGCTGTAATCGTCGATTGATGGGCCGGCATCGCGCTTGTGCCTCTCGTTGTCGAACATCACCACCGGCTTGCCGCCCTGGAACGCCGCCGTGAGGCCGTCCACCAACGCGTCGAGTTTGAGCTTGTCGGTCGATGCCGTGGCGTAAAGCACTACGAAGAAGGCGAACAAGAGCGTGATGAAGTCGGCATAAGATATGAGCCAGCGCTCGTGATTCTCGTGCTCCTCGTGTTTCTTGCGCGCCATCAGGTCAAGCCGCTTCCTGCTTAGCGGGGCCGTGGCCGCGGGTGAAGGCCGACAGCATCTCCTCCACCTGCCGGGCGTTGACGCCCGCAGCAATGCCTACCAGCCCGAGCAGCACCATCTGGCGCGTCTCGGCATCGTGACCGACGATCTTCTTGATGCGGTTGCCTATCGGGATGAACAGCAGGTTTGCGAAGCCAACGCCGTAGATCGTCGCCACGAAGGCCACGGCGATACCGGCGCCGAGCGCGGCCGGGTCGGCGAGGTTGCTCATCACGTGGATTAGGCCGAGCACCGCGCCGAGGATGCCGATGGTGGGACAGAAGCCGCCGGCCGACTCGAACACCTTGCCGGCCTGGGTGCCGTGGTGCTCCTCCAACTCCATCTCGGGCTCGAGCACGCGCTTGACGTCCTCGGCCGAGGAACCATCCACGAGCATGCGCAGGCCGCGCACCAGGAAGGGATCGGGGATCTCGCCGAGCAGGTTCTCCACGGCGAGCATGCCCTCGCGGCGCGCCACGGTGCTCACCTTCACCATCTCGTCGAGCAGCATCTGGCGGTCGCTGTGCCCCGGGAAGAAGACACGCTTGCAGAGCTTGAAGGCGAGCTTCAGTTCCGCGTTCGGGCAGCCAAGCCAGGTGGCGCCAGCCGTGCCCCCGACCACGATCAGGAACGCCGTGGGCTGCACCAGCGAGGAGAAGTGGCCACCTTCCAGGGAGTTGCCGAGTATGACGCATCCGGTGCCGAGGACGATGGCAAGGATGCTTGACGGGTCCATACGCGACATGGGCGGCTCATCGGTGGCAGTGATGTGGGCTTGAGCCTAGCCCACGCCAGCGGGCACCGCACGCGCCTCCGCCGAACCCCAGAACAGGTGCCAGCCCGCCTTGCCGCTCACCTTGCCGATGAGCGCCTTCACGGGACCCACCGGCTCGATGCCCGCGTCGCGTCAGCCGTCGCGAGTGAAGGTGCGCTCTCCGGGCGCGGCCTCGAGCGCCACGCCGACGAACGCGTGGTTGGGCACGTACACCACGGTGGAAGCGGGCTCGGGGTGCCGGGCGTGGACCAGCGCCAGAAACAGCGTGCTCTTGCTGTCGCTGTCGCCCTTGTTCTTCGCCAGGACAGAGAGCGGGCGACGGTACCCCGCCGAGTCGCGGTTCTTCTTTCTTCTCGTTGGGGATCGCCTGCACGATGGCGAGCGAACGCGCCACGCAGGCTCGCGCGTCGGGGGCGTCGGCGGCGAGCGCCGTGGCCAGGGGAGCCACTTCGTCGGCGTAGTCGGCGGCAAGCCGCGCGTGGTCCTGGACGATCGCATCGTTGCGGAGCCGCGTGTAGCGGTGCTTGTCGAGCCAGCGCGACAGCTCGCCTTCCGCCACCTGCCTGCCGCCGTCGAGCGCGTCACCCACCTTCCCCGCCCGGAGCGGCAGAGGCAAGGGCGATGGCGAGGATCACGCGGAGCTCCCGAGCAGGCGACCGAGGTGGAACGCGGCCAGCGCGAGCGCGACGCTGGCCAGCACGTATGCGCTCCCGGCGCGGGGCCCGAGGGCCACGGCGTCGGCGGAGAAGGCGGAGAAGGTGGTGAAGCCGCCGAGCACGCCGGCGCCGAGCAACAGCCGCGGCGCCGAGGCAGGCTCGGGGTAGCGAGCCACCAGCCACCCCATCAACCCCGACCCGATGACGTTGACTAGCACGCTCACCCAGGGACCAGCCCAGCCCGCGAGGCTCACGCCCGCGGCGAAGCGCAACGACGCGCCGAGCGCCCCGCCGATGGCGACAGAGATCAGGTCGCGGAGCACGGCTCCCATCTAGCCGAACAGCGCGCGGGCGTTGGCGTCGAGATCGGCGTCGGGGCGCACGCGCGACACCGCGGTCGCGACATCCACCAGGAAGCGCGGCTCGTTGCGCCCGGGCCCCGGGCCCTGGTCCGGGGCGTCGGTTTCCACGAGGATGCGCTCGGCCGGGACTCGCCGCAGTGCCTCGACGGGCTTCCGCGCGCCCGGCCGGGTGACGGCCCCGGCGAAGGACAGGTGGAGTCCTAGCCGCACGTAAACGTCCACGAGATCGGGGCCGCCGGAGTAGCTGTGCAACACGCCGCGCACCCTCCCGTGGCGGCGGAGGAGCGCCGGCAGGCGATCGTGAGCCCGCCAGCAGTGCAGGATCACTGGCAGGCGAGCGTCGCGGGCCCGGCCCAGGTGCGCCTCGAGCACGCGGGCCTGCTCGTCCATGTCCACGGGCACGCCGCCGTCCAGACCGCACTCGCCGACCGCGCAGGCGCCATCGATGTCCTCGGGCACCTCTCGCCCATGCACGAGCGCGTGCGGGTGCGTGCCCACGGCGAACCGCCAGCCGTGCTGGCGCGACAGTTCACGAAGGCGGGCCCAACTCGATGCACGCACGCCCGGGACGATGAACTCGTCGACCCCCGCCGCCCGCGCTCGCGCCATCACCTCGGCGCGGTCGCCGTCGAAGGCGGCGGCGTCGAGGTGGACGTGGGTGTCGATCAGCTCGCCACCCGCCTAGTTCGACGTGCCCCGCACCGGCGCGTCGCCGCTCCAGCTCACGACGAACTCGGCGCGGCGGTTCTGCTCCCAGGCCGTCTCGGTGGCGCGGCCGTCGAGGGGGCGCTCCTCGCCGTAGGACACCGACTTCACGCGGCTGCTGCTCACGCCGCGCTGCAGGAGGTAGCGAACCACGGCGTCGGCGCGCTTCTGGCCGAGGGCGATGTTGTACTCCGTGGTGCCGCGCTCGTCGGCGTGACCCTGAATCTCGAGGCGGATGTCGCTGTACTGGGCCATGATTTCGGCGTTGGCGTCGAGCGCCGACTTGCCATCGCTGGTGAGGTTGGCCGCGTCGAACTCGAAGAAGACGCGCGAGAAGTTCTTGGTCATCTCGACCACCGGGGGCGGAACTTCCTTGACCTTCTCCACGACCGGGGCTGAGACGACCGGCTCGTCGATGGGCTTCTTCTTGCAGCCACCGGAGAGGATCAAGGCGGCGAGAAGGGTGTAGCGCAGCATGTGGCGATATCCGGGTGGCAGGGCGGTACAGGCTAACGTGAACTCAGCCGAGGCGCTTCCCAAGCCCCCCCGCGCACGGCGCTTTTCACCCCCCCCCCTTGCAACACTGTGTCATCGTTATAGCATCGGCGCTCCCCGGAGCCTCTATGAAGATCGCCGCTGGCTGTTTCGGTTGCCTCGCACTCGTGTTCCTCCTCCTCACCCTGCTGACGGGCACCCTCGTCGGCACCATCAGCACGATGCTGGTCGAGGCCGACCCGGGCCTTGCCGTCACCTTCGCGAGCTTCAGCGCCTACATCCAGTACCTCAACGGCACCTGCTGCTGCCTGAGCGGCGCGCTCTGCATCATCCTCTTCGCGGTCGGCATGTCGCGCGGCGGCGGCGGCGAGACCTTCGAGTAGCGCGTGATCGATGTGCTGCGGGCGTGGGGCGGTCTCGGTCGCCTCCCGCTTAGCGACTGCGCCGACGCCGGGCTCATCAACCGCACCTTCCTCGCGGGCGATCCACCGGTGTACGTGGTGCAGCAGGTCAACCCGCTGTTCCGCCCCGAGGTCCACGACGACATCGACGCGGTCACCACGCACCTCGCCGCCCGGGGGATGGCGACGCCGCGGCTGTTGCGTACCGACTCGGGCGCGCTCTGCGCTCTCGACGAGGAAGGCGCCGCCTGGCGCGTGATGGACTTCGTCCCCGGCGTCACCGTGCATCGCGTCGACTCGCCGTCCCGGGCCCGCGCCGCGGGCGCGCTCGTCGCCCGTTTCCACCGCGCCGTCGACGATCTCGACTGGGACTACCACCACGTGCGGCTCGGCGCGCACGACACCGCGCTGCACATGTCGCGCCTCGACGCGACGGTCCAAGAGGGCGAGGCCCGGGCCGTGGCCGACGGGATCCTCGACCTCTGGCGCACCTGGTCCGGGCGCCTCGACGGCCCCGCCCGGCACGCGCACGGCGATTTGAAAATCTCCAACCTCCGCTTCTCGACCGACGGCGAGGGCCTGTGCCTGCTCGACCTCGACACCCTGTCGCGACAGCCCATCGACGTGGAGCTCGGCGACGCCTGGCGAAGCTGGTGCAACCCGGTGGGCGAGGACGGGACCGACACCTTCCTCGACCTCGATCTGCTCGGCGCCGCCGTGACCGGATACCGGTCCGAGCGCCAGTTCGAGGCCGGCGACCGCATTGCCCTGGGCGGCGCCGTGGAGCGCATCGCGCTGGAGCTGGCCGCGCGCTTCTGTCGCGACGTGGTGGAGGACAGCTACTTCGGTTGGAACGCGACGAAGTTCTCGTCCCGTGCGGCGCACAACCTGTTCCGCGCGCGGGGACAGCTCAACCTCGCGCGCTCCGCCCGGTCACACCGGGGTGACATCGAGCGCGCCCTCGGTGGATAAGTTCAGCTCGTGATCATCACGCTCGCGCTGGCCTGGTCCCAGGACGCCCCGGCGGAGCCGCCCCCGGCCCCCATCGCGGTGGGCGACGACGAGGTCGACGAGACGGTCATCGTCACCGGCGAGGCCGCCGTGCTGCGCGCTCGCGACGAGCTGGTGCTGAAGCTGCGCGGCGAGGGCTACGTGCGCCACGAGCGCGACGGCGAATACACCGTCTTCAAGAACGACACGCCCTACTTGCCCCAGGTGTGGCTCCACGACGACGGCTGGCTCCAGCTCAAGGCCCAGCCGCCGCGGGTTCACTCGCCGGGGCACAGCTTCGCCAACCAGGGCAGCCCGCTCAACTACCTGTGGTGCATCCCCACCCTGATGACCGCTTGCGTGTCGGTGGGCAGCGCCGCTCTCGGCCCGCGCCAGTTGCAGACGGCGAGAGAAGACGTGGTCGACGCCACCCGCCCCGAGGTGCAGAAGCTCAACGACGCGGTGGTGCGGCAACACCTCGCGCAGCGGCTCTACAAGGACATCCCCGCCGACCTCGAACGCATCTGGGGCGACCAGGCCGCTCCCGCGATCGACCGGCGGCGCACGCTGTTCCTATACTGGGACAGCCGCACCGAGACCGACGCCGGCATGGCCGCCAAGGAGGCCATCCGCGCCTTCATGAAAGGCGTGGTGCAGCAAAGCGCCGATCCCTACACGCCCGGGGAGCTAGAGGCGCTCAACGGCGCGCGGCAGACGGGAAACCCGCTCGTCCTCTAGCCCTCCCACACCACGCCCACGCTGGCGAGGGTGAAGCCCGCGGCGGCGGAGTTCAGCAAGAGCTTCATGCCCGGCTTGATGGTGCCGTCGTCGACGAGGTGGCGCAGCGCGATCGGCACCGCCGATGCCTCGGTGTTGGCGTAGATCGAGTGCAGTTGCGGGACCCGCGACGCCGGGACGCCGAGGGCCAGCGCCACCTCCCGGAGAATGCGATCCGAGGGCTGGTGCGACACGAACACGTCGACCTCGTCGACCGTCCAGCCGAAGCGGGCGCAGGCCCGCCGCACGTGGTCGGGCACCAGCTCCGCGAGCGCAAAGAGCGCCGAGCCCGCCGAGCGGAACACGCCGAAAACGGGAGCGCGGCAGAGAGGGTGGTGCTGCGGGTAGCCCTCGGAGTAACTGCCCACGATGCGGCCACCTCGCGCGTAGGGGGTGCGTCCCACGAGCATGGCGGTGGCGCCGTTGCCGATGGTCAGCCCAGCCGCGAGCTGGTCGAGGTCGGCGATGCTCTGGATGTCGAAGCCGATGAAGCCCTCCGACAGCGAGGCGGTGCTCACCAGGCCCTGGGTCCAGCTCGGTTCGATGGCGGCGCGGCCGCGAAGGGACTCGATGGCCACGAGCGGCCCGGCGCAGGCAGAGACGACGTCGTAACAGGCCGCCTGCACCACCCCGAGTCGCCAGGCGATCTCGGTCGCGACGCTCGGCTCGAAGTATTCGCGGACGATCGACGAGTAGGTGACGCTGTCGAGCGCGTTTACGGCCACGCCCTGCTCTTCCAGCAACGAGCGCGCCACGTTGCTCGCGTGCATGCCGGCCGCGTAGCGCTCGTCCACCTGCACGTGCCGCACGACCGTGCCGCAGGTGTTGAACACGAAGCGCATGGTGCGCTCCACTCGCCGCCACTGGGCGTCGTCGCCCTTGAAGTTCTCCCGGACCAGCGCCACGATGTCGTCGTTGGTTCGGCGGGTACTCGGCAGCTGCAGCGCCGGCAGCGACAGGTAGAGCGGATGTGCCATCTAGCGGCGTTCCGCGATGAACATCGCCGCTGGGAACAGCGGCTCGCAGTGGTCGCAGTCGAGCGCCACGAGGAAACGATCTCCGGGCGTGGCCGCGGCGATGGGCAGCGGCGCGTCGACCCGCACCTCGCCGCCAGTGGGGACGGAGTCGGCGCCGTCGAGGAGGCTCGCCAGCTCGTCCCAGGTCGCGCTTCCGCCGCCCGCAAGCGGTACGGAAGCCATAAAGGTGGCGTTGGCCGAGTCGAAGCGGCCGCCCGCGCTGGAGGCGGTGAGCTGGTGCCAGTCCACCAGGTCGCCGTCACCGATCGGGACCGCAGGCACCTCGAGCGCGGCGGTGGCGGCGAGCGCGCTCATCCCGTCCACCACGTCGTAGGCCTCGTCGGACCGGTCGACGGCCTCGCTCCCCTCCACCCAGACCGCGAGCCGTATGCTGTCCTCGACGTCGCGGAGCACGAGCAAGAAGGGGCTCCCCGGCGTGAGGTGGGTCGGCTTCAAGGCGGGGGTGCGGTCCTCGAACTCCGAGACGCGCGCCGAGCTGTAGGGACCCCTGTCACTCTCCCACCCGTACAGTTGCACCATCTCCTGGGTGAGGCCGTCGCGCACGAGCGCCAGGGCGAGCTCCTCGATGGAAAGGTCTTGTGCCCGGATGAACTCGACCCCGTAGGTTTCCGTCGTGGCGCTGAAGGGGCGCCCTAGCCAGTCGGTGGTGACCCCGCTCCAATCGAAGCCAGCGTCGTACTCCGCCGCGACGTAGAGGGGCGTGAAGCTGGGCACGAGCGACAGGGCCACGACGTCGTCGTCGGATAGCAAGACCCGCTCTTCGCCGGTATCGAGGCCCGCGTCGCAGGCCAGCAGGACCAGCCCGATCACTCGGCCGGCCCGCCGAGGCTCTCGACGCCGTCGACGAAGCCGATGATGTGCCCGAACTCCACGTCGGCGCGCCAGTTCTGCACGCCGTCGGCGTCGATCTCGTTGATGAAGCCACCCGTGCCCCAGGCGATGAGCATGCTGCCATCGTCGTAGGGGATCACGTCGCCGAGCAGGGCGATCCAGTTGCCCTCGGGGCCGGCGTAGGTCCAGTCCTCGGTGTAGGTGCCCGCGGCGTCGTCGATCGCGTAGTGGCGCACGTAGGAGCGCGAATCGCCGTCGCGATTGTCGAACACGAACAAGCCCGTGTCGTCGCGCAGCGGCGCGTGCTGGTGCTCGAAGGCCGTGCCCGAGGCCAGCGCCAGCGACGAGCCCTCGCCTCCGAGCGTCCAGAGGATCTCGCCCGTGGCGCGGTCGACCTCCATCACCATCGACTCGTTGCGCACCGACACGAGGTAGACGCCACGCTCGGCGTCGTACTCGATGGTGTTGCAGTGCAGCCAGTCCTCGCCCTGCGGGTAGAAGCCCCTAGAGAGCTCGTCGGGCGGCGTCCAATCGTCCCACGCGTTCCACACCTCCGATACCAGCGCGCCCGACTCGTCGATCTCCACCACCGAGTCGCCCACGACCACGCGGCCGTCGCCGTACTCGCGCACGTCGATCTTGAGGTAGGCGTACCCGCCCTCGGGGAGTTCCACGAAGTCGTGGTGGGAAAGCTCGGCGGGAATTTCCTGCGCGTCGGTGCCGTCGAGGCTCACGCGGTAGATGGCGCCACGGTCTATGGAGCGATCCTCGTCGAAGCGGTTGAACAGGACGGCGGTGCCATCGAGCGAGAGGCGCGCGCGCGTGTAGACGTCATCGCTCCCGCCCTCCCACCACCAGGTGTATCGGCCCTCGCCGTCGAGACCGACCACGAAGGGGTGGTCGCTGAACACCGGCGCGATCAGGTTGCCCCCGTGCGTCCGCTTGCCGCTTGCGGTGAACGTGGGAAGGCTCGGCGACGCCGCGCCCGACTCGATCTCCACGTCGACGCTGGCGAACTCGCCGCCAGCGGTCGCGGTGACGGTGCGGAGGTGCCACACGCTCGCGGCCGGGACGCCGGCCACCACGATACGGTGCTCGGTGCCGGCCTCGGTCTCGCTGGCCGTGCGCCGCCCGTAGTCCTCGCCGGGGCCGAACTCCACCCAGCCGGTGCCCGCCTCGTCGCTCGTCCACGTGACGGTGAAGACGGTTGGCACCACCTCGGAGCGCACCACGCTGACCTCGTAGTCGCCCGCGTCACCGGGCGTGCAGGCGAGGGAGCCGAGAAGGGAGAGGGCGAGCATCAGGCCGCGCACCTTAGCGCGGGTGCGTGCGAGCCGCGCCGCCGCCGGGTCCATGTTTTGCCAGGGCCGCCCGGCGTGGTGACGGTGCCGTGACATCGGCGTGTTTCCGTAGCCCATGCGCATCGTCGATTCCTGCCTTCGCTTCGCGGCGGGCCTCCTGCTGATGGCGATCGCCGTGGTGGTCTTCGCCGTGGGCTGCACCCTGCTCCTGCCCTGGCGCGTGGCGCGCATCAAGCTCTGCAACCATTTTGGACACCTCGTCGGCCGCTCGATCCTCGCCGTCACCGGCACGCGCATCGTGGGCGACCCGCAGCCCGCCGCAGCGGCCCTCGGCCCGGCCATCTACGTGTCCAACCACACGTCGCCGCTCGACATCTTCCTGGGCATCTGGCTGGCACCGCTCGGCACCTGCGGCGTGGCCAAGAAGGAGGTGGTCTACTACCCGTTCTTCGGCCAGTTGTACCTCGTGTCGGGACACCTCCGCATCGACCGGAAGGACCGCGGCAGCGCCATCGAGGCCCTCCGCGACACCGCCCGGCTCGTGCGCGACAACGGCCTCGGCATCTGGATCTGGCCCGAGGGCACGCGGTCGGCCGACGGGAGACTACGTAGCTTCAAGAAGGGTTTTGCACATATTGCCCTGGCGACGGGCTTGCCCGTGGTGCCCATCGCGGTGGAGGGCGCGCACCAGATCTGGAAGAAAAACAGCTTCCTCCTTCATCCCGGCGAGGTGCGGGTGACGGTGCTCCCGCCGATTCCCACCACCGCCTGGAAGCTCGACACCCTCGACGAGCACATCGCCGGCGTCCAGCAGGCCCTCAACGACGCGCTGCCGGCCGAACAGCAAGCGGAGATCGTGCCCGCTGCCGCGAAGTAGCGGCTACTCGGCCGGTCCGCCGGCCATCGGCACGTGGGCCGCGAAGCCCGCCGCCACGCCGATCGACGCCGAGCCGGTCCATGTGGCCCGGCCCTCCGCGTCGAGGTCTTGCCAGGCGCCGCCGAGGCCCCAGGCCACGAGGAAACCATCGTCAACCAGTTCGACGTCGCCGAGGATCACCGACGAGTAGGCCCCATCGGCGTCGAAGCTCCATGTCTGCTCGGCGGTCATCGCGGACAGGTCGAGGGTGTACGCAACCGCCCGCGACGGCGACGCGCTGCCCTGGCCGCCGTTGTCGAAGATCCACAGCGTGCCATCGCGGTAGGTGGGCGAGTGCGCGCGGGAGAAGGCCTCGGCGCGGCTGAGCTCGAAATCGCTGGCCTCGCCGCCAAGCATCCACTCCAACTCTCCCCGCTCGCGGTCGATGCGCATCACCGTCTTGAGCGCGTACGACGACATGAAGTAGGCGCCCTCGTCGGCGTTGTAGCTCAGGCCGTTGCAGTGGATCCAGTCGAGGCCGAAGGAGTAGTAGCCAGAGTCGTCGACCTCGTTGGCCGTCATGGGAAGACTGTCCCAGGCCGTCCACACCACCACCGCGTCGGTCGCCGCGTCGCCCCCGGGCGGGATCTCGACGATCGCGTCGCCCACGATGGACCGGCCGTCCACCTCGCGGACGTCCATCATGCAGTACGCGAGGGTGCCGTCCTCGTGCTCCAGGAAGTCGTGGTGCGCGTTGGGGGTCACCGTGGTCTCGAGCAACTCCCCCGTCCACGCCACCCGGTAGATGGCGCCCAGTTCCTCCTCCCGGTCGTACGAGGCGGAGGAGTAGAGGATGCCGCGCCCATCGCGACTCAATGCCACCTGCGTCGGCATGAAGTTGGCGTTGTCGTCGCGCTGCCACCACGTGGGGTTGCCCTTGCGGTCGTAGAGGATCACCGAGGTGTCGGAGCCCACCGTGTTGGTGAGCACGAAACCACGGCCGGCGCCCACCGGCTCCGCGCTCTCCACGCTGAGCACCGGGAGGTCGTTCGGCATCGATCCGGTCCGAATCACCCGGTCGCCGCTCGACACCGTCTCGCCGTCGATCTCGCTGATGGCGCGCCAGTGAATGGCGGTGCCCCCCGGCATGCCGGCCACGGCCACGGCGTGCTCGGTGCGCGTGCCCGCCAGCTCCACGCGCTCCCCGTAGTGGTTGCCGGTGCCCCACTCCACGCGCGAGGTGCCCGGGACGTCGGTGCTCCACCGCACCGTCATCGCGGTGGGCATCGCGTCGGAGATGCTGGCCTCGGCCTCGAAATCGACGCTGGCAGTGTCGTCGCCGGGTTCGCAGCCCAGCGTGAAGAGGCCCAGGAGCATGGCGCCGCGCACCTTAGCCCAGGGACGCGCGACTCGCAGCGGGACTCAACGCCCGAGAGGCCGATGGCTGCCACCTTGCCGACGCCGAGCCACCTGCCACCGATGGCGGTTCGAACCGTGAGATGGCACGCGACGACCAAAATGTTTCGCGTGCGCCACCCTCCGCCGGCGTACTGGGCCGCCGCGCTCACGCCCGGCTCGCCCCTGTCCGATCTCCCGATCACCCATGCCCAGGTACCAAATCAGCAGTCACCCGGGTGCGCCGCGCGTGGCCGCGCTGGATGCCGACGCGGCGAGCGCGCAGGGGCTGGTGCAGGTGCTCGAAGACGCCGGGTTCGCCGCCCGGGCGGTGCTCACCCCGGAGGGACTCGCCAACCTCGTGCTCGAGTGGCATCCGCACGTTGTGATCATCGCCGAGGCGGCCACCAGCATCCTACGGGCCGTCCGCGCCGCCGGCGGCAGCGCGCAGGTGGTCATCCTGGGCGAGACCGTTCCTGACGCCAGCATGCTCGCCGCCTTCGGCGTACACGCCTGGGGCAGCCGCTCCGATCCGCCGGCCCGCCTGCTCGCCACCATCGAGTCGGCCACTCGGCGCCAGCGCGAGGTGGCGGGTCTCCATCGCCAGCGGGCGGGCCTGCAGCGCATCCTCGACGTGAGCCCGAGGCTGAACACCCTCCGCTCCCCGGCCGAGTTCTGCCGGGTGTCGATGGAGGCCTTCGCACGCACCGTGGATCCCGATGGCACGGAGACCAGCGGCATCTTCGCCATCCAGACACAGCACCCGCGGCACACCCAGTACTACGGCGGGGGGCGCTGGAGCCGGGTGACGGGCGAGCTCGACCTCCCCGACGACGTGGTGGACGCCATTGCGAAGGCGATGGGCGAGAAGGCGCCGATCGTCCACGGCGAGGGCTGGGTGATGATCGCGGTCAACGGTGGCGAGCACGCGCGCGGTGCCTTGGTGATCGACGGTGCCTCAGTGCCCGTGGAGCTCGACGAGATGTGCGCCGTGTTCGGCAACCTGCTCGGCCAGGCGCTCGCCAACATCGTGCTGTTCAACCGCGCCACCCTCGACGGCCTCACCGGGCTATTCAACCGGGCTTTCGGCCTTCAGCGCCTGCTGGAGACGCTCTCGATGGCTGCGCGGGCCTCCTCCGACACGGCGGTGCTGTTGGTGGACGTCGATCACTTCAAGCAGGTGAACGATCGCTACGGCCACGCCACCGGCGACCGCGTGCTCGCGGGGGTGGCGCAGACCATTCGCTCTTGCTGTCGCGACACAGACATCGCCGCGCGCCTTGGCGGCGAGGAGTTCATGGTGGTGTTGCCGCGCACCGACGAGCGCTCGGCGGGCGTGGTCGCCGAGCGCCTGAGGCGGTCCATCGAGGGCTGGCGAAGTGGCACCGACGCCCACGGCCTGCACGTGTCGGTGAGCATCGGCGTGGCGGCGGCCGAGCCCGGCGAGCGCGACGCCCTGCGGCTGGTTGAGCGCGCCGACGACGCGCTCTACGTGGCCAAGCGGGAGGGTCGCAACCGCGTGATGCGCGCCGGCTAGGCGAGGAGAGCGTGTACCCTCGCGGGGAGATCGCTGTCGGCCAGCGGATCGTAGCCGCGAGCGCCGTACGCGGCGAGGTGGGCACCCGCCGCTGCCACGCGCGAATCCGTCTCGAGCGACAACAGTCGCGACTGCACCGCCACGCGAAGCTCTTCCACCACCTGCCGGAAGTACCAGCTCGCCTCGCTCTCCGGCCGCGCGACCACGGCGTCCCACCGGGCGCGGATGGCGGCGAGATCGCCGAGCTGCGCGTCCAGCACCGCGAACATCGGCGCGTGGAGTCCGAGCCGCTGGCTGTCGCGCAGGAGCTGCGCGCAGAGCACCCCGTGGCCACCCTCCCAGGCCTCGACGACGATGCTGTCGCGGAGAAGCCGCGGCAACGCGCTGAAGTCCTCGATCGCGCCGTTCCCGCCCAGCACCTCGATGGCGTCGCGCACCCCGGCGGGGCAGGTGAGCGCCGTCCAGATCTTGTTGAGGTTCAACAGCATCCGCAGGGCCCCGGGCTCGTCGGCGGCGGCGCGCCCGGAGGCCACGCGGTCGGCCATGTCGGCGAGCCAGAAGGTCGACGCGCGGGCGGCGCAGGCCTCGGTCCACAGCCGCGCGAGAATGTTGCGGATCACCGCGAAATCCCTGATGGGCCGCCCGAATGCCCCGCGGTGGCGGGCGTAGCCCTCGGCCTCGCGCCAGGCGCGCTGGAGCATCCCGCACGCCACCACCGCGTTGTAGAGGCGCGACGTGTTGAGCACGATCTCCACCGTCCGGCGGAAGTCACCCACGCGCCAGCCCTCCGCCCCCTCCAAGTCGATCTCCGCGCTTGCCATCGACCGCGTGCCCAGCTTGTACTTCAGGCGTCGAATGCGGAATTCGTTGGGCGTGCCGTCGGCCTTGAACCGGGGCACGGCGTAGGCACCGAGCCCGGCCGTCCCGTCGCGGGCCCCCTCGGGACGCGCGGTCACCAGGAACAGGTGGGCGTCGGCCACCGAGCAGAACCACTTCTCGCCGGTGATGCGCCAGCGGTCCCCATCAAGTCGCGACACCACAGCATTTGAGCCCACGTCGGAGCCACCCTGCACCTCGGTGAGAAACTGCGAGCCGTGAAAGTGCGTGTCGTAGTCGGGATCGTAGAGGCGCGCGAGCCAGGCCTCGGCCATCGCCGGCGACACGTCGCCCGGCGCGCTCGACCCCTCGGCCCGAGCCGCCTGCAGGATCTTGATGAGCCCGGCGGTACAAGCCCAGGGGCAGGTGTGCCCGGCCTCGCCGTCCTGGCCGAGCAGGTACACGTGTGCGAGCGTGTCGAACTCGCGACCAGGCGTGGCGTAGTTCCCCATCAGGCCGGTGGCGTAGGCCAACCTTCCGATGCGGTGATACCCGGGGTGGAAGACCACCTGCTCGGTGCGGTTGCCCGAGCCGTCGTAACGGCCGAGCCGAGGCAGGTTCTCGTCGCGGTTGGTCTCGCGGGCGAGGACGTCGATCTCGCCTGACACCAGCGCGCCGAAACGGTGCGGCGCCGTAGTGTCGCGACCGTAGCGCGCGAGGAGGGCGCGGAAGTGGGGGTCGGCGCCGAGGGCGTTGGCGCCGAGTTCGGCGTTCCAGGCATCGAAGGCGGCGCGGGCGGCGGCGGGAGCGTCCATCGCCCCGCCGCTATCCGGGTGAGATGCCCCGCGCGCTAGGCCGGGGGACGGACGTAGCAGATGCGCTCGCCCTCGTGGTCGCGCTCCACGCTCACGGTGCCCGAGGGCCGGGTGACGCTCACCACCTCGCGCAGCAGCTTGCCCTCGCGCTTCATGTTCATCACCGTCACCGAGTCACCCGGCGACAGCGACACCAGCGCGCCGATCGCCGGGTTGTCCGCCACCAGCATGAAGCCGGGCGAGTTCGCCACCTCGTCCTCGCGTCCCTCGGTGGGGTCGTAGGTCATCACGTTGGCGCCGCCGCTCCACACGCCGCCGTCCACCGTGCTGGTACACAGCGAACGCTGCCCCCCCTTCTGCACCCGCAGGCGCACGTCTCCGCCCCGCAACCCGGACCAGTCCAGGCGCGTGCTCTCGTCGTCGATGTCCACGGAGAGCACGCTGGCGTCGCGCGGATCGATGCCGTAGCGCTCGAGCGCCATCTCCGCGCCCATGAGGTCGGGAAGGGCGGCATACACCTGGCGGCCGCCCCGCGTGGCGCGTACCTCCACCTCGGGCATCTCGATTTCAAGGGAAAGGGCGGCAAGGAACATGGGGAGCCTCTCTCACCCTCTGGATCGGATGCCGCACCCCGCGACGTTAGAGCAGCCGGCGTGTTCCCCTTCGACGGCGTCTTGATCCTCGGGAAGGAGCTGCGCGCCGACCCGGTGCGGGCGCGCGCCGAGCTTCGTGCGCGAGCCGCCGCCGCCGCCGCCGCCGCGCGCGCGGGTGCCGGCGTCGTGGCCACGCTGGAGGCCCGCCTGCGGGGACAAGACCGCTCGGGTTCCGACCTCGTGAGCGACATGCTCGCCGAGCTCGACGTGCCTCCGGAGAAGCTCGTCGCCCGCTCCCAGACCCGTTCCACGCGCGAGGAGGCCGCGCTCGGGGCCGCGTTTTTCCTCGAGCGGGGCTGCCGCCGCGGGCTGGTCCTCACCGCGAGCTACCACGTGCCGCGCGCGCGGCGGCTCTTCGCCGAGGCCGGGGCGCCCGCCGAGGTCCACGCGCCCGACGCCATGTGGCGATGGGCCAACGAGCGCGAGCGCACCTGGATCGCCGCTGGCCGGCCCGGCGGCGCCGCGCTCGCTCGTGAAGCGCGCATCGAGCAGGCGCTGCGCTCGCTGGAAGCGGTGCTGCGCCCCCTGCCGGTGGCCACGAGGACGATGCTGGAGGTTGCCGCCGGGGTGCTGTGGCGGGGCTCCGCCTAGGGAACCGGCCCGAGGACGATCGTCCCCTGGTCGGGGTCATCGGTGGAACCCTCGCCTGCGCCGTCGTTGCCGAGGACCACGGCCACGGTGACCCCCGCCCCGGCGACCACCGCGCCGGTGCCGGCCCACACCCACCACGGCACGCCCTTCTGCTCGGCGACCACGGTCGTGGTGCTCTCGCCGATCGGCGGCGGGTCGAACAACATGCCCGCGAGCACCGGGTTGGCGCCGATGTCGAGCGTGAGCACCTGCGCGCCCACGCGGTCGGCCCGGATGTCGCCGCTCTCGGCGAGGTAGCCCACCACCCTGGGCACCAGCCCGGCGATCGCCACCACCGCATTGTCGCCGGCCTCTCCCGTGACCACCCGCGAGAAGTTGCCGCTCGCCGGCGAGTACAACTGCACGCCCACCTGCCCGTCGTGCAACTGTCCTGCCAGCAACACCGTGCCCTTGTCGCCGAACTCGCCCAGCGCGCGGTACAGGTCGCGAATCTGTCGCGACCGCCCCGCGTTGTCAGGCATTGGGGTGCCCAGTCCCTGCGTCTGCAAGGCGACGTCGACCACGCGCTCCTCGCCCGGCGCCACCGTCACCACCGTGAAGCGCGCCCCGCCACCGGCGGCCCGCGCCAGCACGAAGTGCTCGCCGGGCACGAGGCTGATGGCGCCCGTGGGCGCGGCGCCGATCTCGTTGCCGTCGACGAACACGGTGGCCCCCACCGAGGTCAGCACGCTCACCTTGGCCGGCGCCTTCTTCGCCACGTCGGCCCGCGCCCCGTCGTAGAGCTCAATCACCCGCGGCGGGTAGTTCACCCTGTCGAGTTCGCGAGCGATGTCGAGGATCGCCGCGCGCCGGAATTGCTCGGAGGCGCCGATCTCGTTGCCGGTGGCAAGGCGGGTCATGCCCGAGAGCAGCAGCGCCTCGTGCAACTCGCGGGTGTTGGTCGCCACCGCCATGCCGCGCGACAGCATCGTGATCGCCTCGTCAACCACTGGCCCGGCGTCGTCGATCTGGGCGCGATCGTAGAGCAGGCGCGCTTCCCTAAGCCGCTCCCGGCCGGGGCCGAGCGCGAAGGCTTCCAACACGATGCTCTCGCGACCGAGAATACGCTTGCTGACCTCGACCGGCGCCACGCCCTCGGCCTTGCCCGAGGCGTCGAGCACCTCTTCCAGCTGGGCCGCCGCCTGGTTGGCGGCCTCGCCCACGAGCCCGGGAACGTGGACGCCCACCACCAGCACGTCGGGCGTGGAGGCCGCGAGCGCGCGGCCGAGGAGCAGGGGCAACAACATGGCGCGGAGCGTAGCTCGCGGCGCCCGGGGACGGCTAATCTCGGTTACTCTTGACCGGTAAATGCGCGTCCTCGGCATCGACCCCGGCAGCAGGCGTACCGGCTGGGCGATCGTCGACCGGCAGGGCAGCCGCTTCGTGGTGGTGGCCTCGGGGGTGATCCAGACCGACCCCGGCGACCCGATGCCCACGCGCCTGCGCGAGATCCACGAGCGGCTGCGCGGCGTGATCGTCGAGCACGCGCCCACGGCGGCGGCGCTGGAGGAGATCTTCGCGCACAAGTCGGCGGCGAGCGCGCTGGTGCTCGGCCAGGCGCGAGGGGTGGCCATGCTCGCGGTGTCATCGTTGCCCTTGCAGACCTACAACGCCAACACCATCAAGAAGACCGTCACCGGCAGCGGCACCGCCGACAAGGCACAGGTGGGACGGATGGTGGCGGTGCTCTGCGGGGTCGACGCGCGCGTGGCCGACGAGGCCGACGCCATCGCCATCGCCGTTACCCATCACAACCACGGCGCGAGCCCCGCGCCGACCAGGCGCACGAGCCGTCGCGACATGTGGACCGAGATCGCGCGGCGCGCCGGCGCGATCCCGTGATCGCGCGGTTGCGCGGCGAGATCGTCGAGCGCGGGCCCGACCGGGTGGTGCTCGACGTGGGCGGCGTGGGCTACGAGCTGTGGTGTGCCCCCCGCACCATCCGCGAGGCGCACGACCACGCCACCTTCCACGTGCACACCCAGGTAGCGGAAGACACGCTCGAGCTCTACGGCTTCGCCACGATGGAAGAACGTGCCGCCTTCATCCGGCTCATCTCTGTCTCCGGCATCGGCCCGGCAAAAGCCCTGCCCGTGCTCGACGGCCTCACGGTCAGCCAGCTCGCCGCCGCGATCAACGGCGGCGACGTGCGCACGCTCTCGGCCGTGAAGGGCATCGGCAAGAAGACGGCCGAGCTCATCGTGCTCGAGCTCAAGGGGAAAATCGCGCCGAGCGCCGCATCGACCCCGGCTCCCACGCCGCGCGCCGACGACAGCTTCGCCCTCGCCCTCGCCCAGCTCGGCTACCGCAAGGCGGAGATCGATCTCGCGGCGACGCACATCGCCGAGATCGGCCAGTCCGAGGCCCCGTTGCCGGAGCGGATCACGCTGGCGCTGGAGCGCCTGGCCAAGGGGCGCTGAACTCCCGTTCAGCTCGCCATCGGGATAGCAAGCTGCCGTGAGTCGCTTCGTGGATCCCACCGAGATCGACGCCCCCGACCCGGCGCTCCGCCCTCGCCGGCTGGGCGACTATGTGGGGCAGGACCGCGTGAAGGACAACCTGCGCGTGTACATCCGCGCGGCGCTCCAGCGCGGCGAATCGCTCGACCACGTGTTGCTCTCCGGGCCGCCGGGCCTCGGAAAAACCTCGCTGGCCAACATCATCGCCGAGGAACTCGGCGTCACGATGCGGGTGGCGGCCGGCCCCACCCTCGAGCGCGCGGGCGACCTCGCCGCCATCCTCACCAGCCTGCAGCCCCGTGAGGTGCTGTTCATCGACGAGATCCACCGTCTCAACCGCGTGGTCGAGGAGATCCTCTACCCGGCGATGGAAGACTACCGCCTCGACATCATCACCGGCTCGGGCCCCGGCGCCAGCACCATCTCCGTGCCGCTGAAGCGCTTCACGCTCATCGGGGCCACCACGCGTTCCGGCCTCATCACCTCGCCCCTGCGCGCCCGCTTCGGCATCGCCGCCGTGCTCGACTTCTACTCGCCGCCCGAGCTGCGGCTCATCTTGCAGCGCAGCGCCGAGCGCCTCGGCCTGCCGGTCCACGACGACGCTCTCGACGAGCTGTCCACCCGCTGCCGCGGCACCCCGCGCATCGCCAACCGCATCCTGCGTCGCCTCCGCGACTTCGCGCAGGTGGAGCAGGGCACCGTCACCCTCGCCCTCGCCCGGCACGCCCTCGACCGCCTCGAGGTCGATGCGCGCGGCCTCGACGCGATGGATCGCAAGATCCTCCACACCATCGCCTTCCGCTTCGACGGCGGGCCGGTGGGCCTGAGCAACCTCTCGGCGGCGATCGGCGAGGAGACCGACACCATCGAGGAGGTATACGAGCCCTTCCTCATCCGCGAGGGCCTGTTGCAGCGCACGCCGCAGGGCCGGGTGCTGACTGCGGCCGGCGCCAGGCAGGTGGGCTTCGCCCGGGGCGGGCTTTTCGAGTGAAGCTGCTCTTTGCCAGCGCCACGCTCACCGTCGCCGTGGCCGACGAGCCGAGCGAGCGGGAGCGCGGACTGATGGGCGTCACGCACTTGGGGGTAGACGACGGCATGGTCTTCGTGTACCCCGAGGCCGCCCCCCGGTACTTCTGGATGAAAGACACGCCGCTGCCGCTCTCGATCGCGTTCGTCGGCGCCGACGGGCGGATCGTTGCCATCAGCGACATGGTGCCCCTCTCCACGGCGCTCACCCCCTCGCAGAAGCCCGCGATGTACGCCATCGAGGCCAACCATGGCTGGTTTTTTGCCCATGGCGTGCGCGTGGGAGATAGCGTGACCGGCCTTCCCCCGGCGAGCCGCCAGTGATCCTGCAACGCACCCTCGCGCGCGCCCATCGCGTGGCCGGTATCGGCCTTCGCACCGGGCTTCCCACGAGCGTGGTGTTGTCGCCGGCCCCGGCCGACAGCGGTCGCCGCTTCGTGGTGGGCGGCGTGGTCGTCCCCGCCCAAATCGAGCACGTGGTGGATGCCACCCTCGCCACCACGCTCGGCGTCGGCACTGTCCGCGTGGCCCTCGTCGAGCACCTCCTCGCCGCCACGGTGGGCGCCGGCATCGACAACATCGACGTGATCGTCGAGGGCGAGGAGTTGCCCATCCTCGACGGAGCCGCGCTCGGCTGGATCGGCGCCCTGGCCCAGGCCGGCGTGCGCACGCTCCCGGTGCCAGCCCGCACCTGGACGGTGGAGCGCCCGGTGCGCGTGGAGCACGGCGGCTCCTGGGCCGAGCTGCACCCCTGCCGCGCGCTCGAGGTCGACGTGCGGGTGGACTTCGCGCACCCGTCGATCGGCGAGCAGCGCTGGTCGGGCATCGTCGACGGCAGCTTCGCCAGCGAGCTCGGCTGGGCGCGCACCTTCGGATTCCGTCGCGACGCCGAGCGGCTGCTCGCCCTCGGCATCGCGCGCGGCGCCTCGCTGGAAAACACCGTGGTCTACGACGAGTCAGGTCCGATGAACCAGGGCGGCTCCCGCGCCGCCGACGAGGTGGCGCGCCACAAGGCCCTCGACGCCGTGGGCGACCTCGCGCTGGTGCCCGGCCGCCCGCTGGTGCGCCTCGTCGCGCATCGCGGCGGGCACGCGCTGCACCACGCCTTGTTGCGCGCCGCCCGGCGCCGGTAGGCGGGGCCCTCCTACCGCCGCTCCGCCACGTGCATCACCGGCCCGTCGCGCCACCGAGGCCAGGCGTAACTGCTCTGGGCGAGCACGTCGCAGCAGGTGACCAGCAACTCGCGACCGCCCGTCACCACCACGCAGGTGTGCGGGCGGTTGTAGCCCATGTAGTCGCCGCCGGGGACGGCCTCCCGGAGTTCGTCCTCACCGATGCCCCTACCACGACATCGGCTGCGAGGACCCTGCTTCTAATCGTGCGTTCCTCGTGGTCGGCCGCGGCGAGTGAGCCCCGCCCACTTGCGCCCCGCCCGTGCATCGGGCTATCGTCTCGCAGCGATGCCCTCCCGTGTTGCCCCCGCCTCTGCCACCAGCTGCACCTGTTGCTGCTGTTGTGCCCTGGCCGGGGCGAACGCGGGATCATAGCCTAGATTCCCACGTTCCCCCGGCCGAGTGCCGGGGGAAAGCCTCCGGCGCGGCCATGTCCCCGGAGACAAGATGTCGGCACCCGTTCCCCTCGCCACGGGCGACGCGCGCGAGTTGTTGCGCGCCACCGTCGCCCAGTTCGGCCCGCGCGCCGCGCTGGTTTCGGCGCTCGGTCCCCAGACCTTGTGCATCCTGCAGCTGCTCCGCCAGGAGGGACTGTCCCTGCCCACCTTCTTCCTCGACACCGGCTGCCACTTCGCCGAGACCCTCGCCTTCCGCCAAGAGGTGGAGCGACACTTCGGCGTCGAGGTACACGCGGTGCGTCCCGCCCTCGACCCGGGACCACTCCACGCCACCGACCCCGAGCGCTGCTGCGCGATCCGCAAGGTGCAGCCCTTGCAGCAGCTCCTCGGCGGCTTCGAGGCCTGGGTGAGCGGCATCCGCGCCGAGCAGACCGCCGACCGCGCCGAGGCCGCCGCCGTGGAGTGGGACCTGCGCTTCGGGCTGTGGAAGGTAAACCCGCTCCTGGGGTGGTCGCGGGCGACGGTCGACGAGTTCCTCTCGCGACACGGCGTCCCCACCAACCCCCTGCTGGCAAGCGGTTACCGCTCCATCGGTTGCGCGCCCTGCACGCAACCGTCCACCGACGAGCGCGGCGGCCGCTGGCCCGGCCTCGCGAAGACCGAGTGCGGCTTGCACCGCCGGAGTTCCGCATGACTTTCCGTGTCGCCGGCGAGCGCCCGGCCGTCCTCGCCGAGATCGAGGAGCTGTCCAGCCAGATCGAGCGGTACCGCCGCGGGCTGGTACCCGAGCACGTGTTCGTGGAGCGGCGCCTACGCCACGGCATCTACGGCCAGCGCCAGGACGGCGTGCACATGATGCGAAGCAAGCTGCCGCTGGGGCTCATCAGCCCGGCGCAGCTCGCCGCCTTCGCCGACATCGCGGAGACCTACGGCTCGGGGGTGGCGCACCTCACCACCCGCCAGGACATCCAGGTGCACTTCGTGCGCTTGCCGAGCACGCCGGGCCTGCTCCGCGACCTCGACGCCGCCGACATGAGCGCGCGCGAGGCCTGCGGCAACGTGGTGCGCAATGTCACCGCCGCCGCCAACAGCGGCGTGGTGAGCGAGCCCTTCGACGTGACCCCGCACGCGCTCCGCCTCGCCCGCTTCGCGATGCGCCACCCCGACGGGCAGGCCCTCGGCCGCAAGTTCAAGATCAGCTTCGCCAGCGTGAACGACCCCCTCTGGAACCTCGCGCGCATCCACGACCTCGGCTTCACCGCCCGGCGTCGCGACGGCGTCGATGGCTTCGAGGTGCGGGCCGGCGGCGGCCTCGGCGCGGTGCCGATGGAGGCGCAGGTGCTCCACGACTTCGTGCCGGCCGACGAGATCGCGAGCCTCACCCAAGCGGTGCTCCGCGCCTTCGCGCGGCACGGCGAGAAGAAGAACCGGGCGCGGGCGCGGCTCAAGTTCTTGCTCGCTGACTGGGGCATCGAGCGCCTCCGCGCCGAGGTGGCGGCGTTGACCGAGCCGGTCGCGACCGAGCCGCTGCCCCCGGTGGCCGACGCGCCGCTGTTCCCACCCGGGACCAGCACCGCCCACGGCCCCGATCTGCTCGCCCAGCGACAGCCCGGCTACGTCGCCGTGAAGGTACGCGTGCCCCGCGGGGATCTCACGCCAGCGCAGCTCCGCGGCCTCGCGACGCTCCTCGCCCGCGAGGTGGGCGACACCACGCGCATCACGCCGGAGCAGGGCCTGCTGGTGCGCTTCGTGTCCACCGATCGCCTGCGCGCGGTGCGCGAGGGCCTCGCCGCCCTCGGACTCGGCGATAGCGGCGCCCACGGCCTCGCCGACCCGGTCACCTGCCCCGGGGCCGACACCTGCAAGCTCGGGATCACGCGTCCCCGCGCGGTCGCGACCGCGATGGGCTCGGCGCTCGACGCCCTAGCCGTCGACGAGAAGCTGTCGCGACTCCGCGTCCACATCTCGGGCTGCCCCAACGGCTGCGCCCAGCACGCCATCGCCGACATCGGCTTCTACGGCGCCGCGCGCACTGTCAACGGCGTCGTGGTGCCGCACTACCTGGTCATCCTCGGCGGCGAGGCCGGGGGCCTGGCCTTCGGCGGCGCCGTGGCCAAGGTGCCCGCGGCCCGGGGCGGCGAGGCGGTCCGCGTTCTCGCCGAGGCATTCCGGCTGTCGAACGCGGCGAGTTTCGCCGAGTTCGTCCGCGCGAGCGGTCGCCCGGCGCTCAAGGCCCTGCTGGAGCCGCTGCAAGAACTCCCCGCCCTCGAGGCCGACCCTGCGGCCTACCGCGAGGCCGGGAGCGACGAACCCTTCCGCGTGGTGCGCGGCGTGGGCGAGTGCGCCGGCGAGGTGGTCGACGGCGCCGACTTCCTGCTCAGCGACGCCGACGCCGCCGTGGAGGAGGCACACGCCCGTCCAGAGCGCGCCATCGTCGCGACCGAGCGCGCCTTCCGCCTCGCCGCCCGCGCCTTGCTCGCCGTCGACCATGCCGAGCCCCGGGCCGACGCCGAGGTGCTCGCCGCCTTCAAGTCCCGTTTCTACGAGGCCGGCCGTATCTTCGAGGGCGTCGGCTACTACTACCTGCACGCCGCCACCGAGGCCGATCCTACCGGTGACCGCTTACGACGCCGCGTGGCCGAGGCCGAGTTGTTCGTGCAGGAGGCGCACGGCATCGTGGGCCGAATACGCGCGCCCGCCCCCCAGCCGCGCCACGCCGCGCCGGAGGCCACGTGAGCGTTCGACAGGTCATCTCCTTCCCGGGGGCGACGCCCGACCCGGTGTCCTACATGGCCGGCCTGCGTCTCAAGCGTCGCGACGCGCTGGTGGTCGGGGGCGGGGCCGTGGCCACCCAGCGGGTCCGCGCGCTCCTGGCGGCCGGCGCGGCGGTCACCGTCGTGGCCCCGCGGATCGGCGCCGAGCTGCTGGCCCGGCTCACCGCGGGCGAGATCGTCCACCACGCGCGCCTGTTTGCCCCCGCCGATCTGCAAGGCATGGCCGTGGTCCTCGTCGCCATCGACGACCGCGTGGTGAGCGCAGCCATCGCCCGCTACGCCCGCCAGCGCGGCGCCTGGGTGAACGTGGCCGACCGTCCCGAGCTCTGCGACTTCTACCTCCCCGCCATCCACCGCGCCGGCCCGGTGCAAGTGGCGGTCTCCACCGACGGCGCGAGCCCCGGCCTCGCCGCGCGCCTCCGCGACGAGATCCGCGACGCCCTCCCCGCCGATCTCCCCGCCGCCGTAGAGAACTTCGCCGCGCTGCGCCAGCAAGTCCGCGGCGAGGAACCCGACCCGGCGGTGCGCATGGCGAAGCTCGCGAAGATCGCCCGCGAGACGCCGTGGTCCACCCTGGCCAACGGCCGGAAGGTCGCCGAGAATCCCCACCCTGTGACCCTCGCCAGCGCCGGCCCCGGCAACCCCCGGCTCCTCACCCTCGCCGCCCGCGACGCCCTCGCCGCCGCCGACCTCGTCGTGGCCGATCGCCTCGTCCCCGCCGAGATCCTCGCCCTCGCGGGCGGCCGCGTCATCCTCGCTGACGACAAGCACGATCCCGCCTCGGTCGCCAGCGTGCAGTCCCGCATCTACGCGCTGCTCCGCGAGGCCCACGCCCGCGGCGAGCGCTGCGTTCGGCTCTGCGCGGGCGACGTGGCCATCTTCGGCCGGCTCCACGAGACCATCGAGGCCCTGTCCCCGGTGCCCGTCGAGGTGATCCCCGGCGTGTCGGCCCTCACCGCGCCCGGCTTCCCCCTCACCGCGCGCGGCGTGGCCGATCGCTTCACCGTGGTCAGCGCCCGCGGCGCCGGGGGCGCTCCCGGCTCGCTGCCGCCCTACGATCCGCGGCAGACGCTGGTCATCTTCATGGGCGCGGGGAGCCTTCCCGCCCTGTCCAGCGCCTTGTTGTCCTTGTGCTACCCTCCCGGCGCCGCCGCGCTCGTCGTCAGCCAGGCCACCCGCCCCGGCGAGTCGCGACAGGTCGCGACGGTAGCCACGCTCGGCGATCTCGACGCGGAAGCCCCGGCGGTAATCTACGTCGGAGGTGCGGCGGTGCTCGCGATGCTACCGCCGTCGCGCGAGGAGCTTGGCGGGGGAGAACAGCGGGTCGAAGGGGGGTAGGGCCCACCTCCGCGTCGCCGACCGCCGCGGCCACCAGGGAGGCGGCAAAGGTGGGAAGTTTCACCGCGCGATCGCCCTCCTGGGTCGTGCGCGACAGGATCTCGCAGCCCCGGCCGGGCACCCGGAGCGCGTCGTTCTGGGCGTACAGATGGTCGTCGGTCGACAGGCGCTGGGCAACTCCCATGCGCCCGGTGCGCCCAAGCGGCGCGTCGACGATCACCCACGCCGCACTCAAGTCCCGCCGCCCCTGACCGATAGCCCCCCCATGGCGCTCGCCATTCTCGCTGCCCTCGCCCTCGCCGAGTCCTCGGCCACCTCCTTCGCCACCGACGCGGGCGACTGGGAGGGCGGCAGCCTCGGCGACGGGGTGCTCGTCGTGACCGAGAGCACGACGCTCACCCTCGACAGCATGGCCAGCTTCACGCTCACCGCGCGCGTGCGCCTCGTCGACGGCGACGGCTTCTCGCTCCTGGCGGGCGGGTCGGTCTTCGACGCTGACTACACCGGCACCGAGCGCCTCTCGCTCGACAGCGACACCGCCCCCTTCCCCCCCTCGGAACTCGACTTCGACGCCGAGAGCACGGTGGCGGACAACCTCGCCGACCCCGACCTCGCCCGCTTCGGCGACGAGTTCCTGCTCGGCGGCACCCGCGACGGGGGCCTCGTACTCTCGCGCGACCCGGACGCCGCCTTCGTCGACTTCGCCTCGATTGTCGCCGACGCCGCCGAGCCCGACCTGCTGGTGGGCACCGAGTTGCACGTGTACTTCAGCCGAGACGGGGCCATTCACCGCGCCACCGCGCCCGACGGCGAGAGCTTCACGGAAGAGGGCGAGGTGCTGGCCCCCGGGGCCGACTTCGACTCCACCGGGATTGGCTCGCCCAGTGTCGTGATCGACGACGCGGGAACCTACCACCTGTACTACAGCGTCCCCGCCACCGGCGCTACCGGCTACGCCACCAGCGCCGACGGCCTCGCGTTCACCCGGATGGGCGAGCTGAGTACCGGGAGCGACCGCCTCTGGCTGGCCGATGTCAGCTACGACAACGGCGCCTTCTCGGCGCTCTACTCGATGGGCGACGGCCTCGGCCTCGCGCTCGGCGGCTCCGATCCCACGCTGGCCGACGACGGCACCGACATTCGCCCGCTGGTGGAGGCCGACCAGGCCTCGTGGGCCGACGATGGTTTCGGCGCACCCACGCTCCTGTTCGACAACGACGCGCTCTACGCCTACGTGGCCGCCACCGACGAGGGCGAGGCGGTGATCGGGGAGATCGGGAGCGAGCCCGAGCCCGGCACCTGGGTGACACTCGCGCTCGACTGGGACGGCGAGAGCCTCCTGGCCCGCTGGAACGACGTCGAGTTGGCCTCGTCGGCCACCGGCATCGAGTCCTTCACCTTCACCGTCGATGGTTCGCTCGAGATCGACGAGGTCGAGGTCGAGTACACCACCATTTCTGACACCGGCGTCTTCGACAGCGGCATTCCGAACACGGAGGACAGCGGCGTGAACGACGACACCAGCACGCCCCCCGCCGCCCTCGACAGCGCCGACACCGGCGCCGCCTTCCCCGGCTACAACGCGGGCGAGTGGCTCGGCGACCCGGGCGGCTGCAGCTGCAACAGCACCGCGCCCAACCCGGCGGTGTTCTCCCTCGGCTGGCTCCTCCTCCTCCGCCGCATCAGGGGCAACAAGTGACCCGCCGCACCCCGCCCGAGCCCTGGCCCCCCCGCCAGGAGCCCCGGAACGGGTGAGGGACGTACGATGTTCCTCCTTCTCGCCACGCGCTCGCTCGCCGCCACCCTGGAAGTGGGCACCGATTTCGCCACCATTCAGGACGCGATCGACGCCTCCACCGACGGCGACACCATCCACGTGCCCGCCGGCACCTGGCCCGAGGCCATCGACATCACCGGCAAGTCGATCACGGTGCTCGGCGACGGCGCCGGTGTCACCATCCTGTCCCCGGGCACCGGCGACGACGTCGTCACCATGTCATCGTTGCGCGCCGCCACCCTCGCCGACCTCACGATCGCGCCTGCGGGCGGACGCGGGGTCGCGGTCACCGACGGGCAACTCGCGCTCGAGTCCGTGGTCATCGACGGGGCCGGCAGCGCCAGCACCCGCGGCGGCGCCATCTACGTCGACGGTGGCGACCTCTCGCTCAGAGACGTGATCGTCACCGGCTCCACCGCCGCCTACGGCGCCCACCTCTACGCCACCGGCGGCGCCACGGTGTCGGCCCAGAGCCTCGACCTCACCGGCGGCACCGCTAGCTACGGCGGCGCGATCTACGCAGACGACGGCTCCACCCTCGAGCTGGTCGACGTGGTGGCCTCCGCCCCCTACGCCAGCGCCCACGGCGGCTTCGCCTACCTCGACGGCGCCGACCTGGTGGCCACCGACCTCGTCGTCGACGCGCCGAGTGGCAAGAACAGCTACGGCGCCGGCTTCTACCTGTCCGGTCACGCCAGCGCCGACATCCAGAGCGCCACCATCTCCGACGCGAGCATCGCCAGCGCCGCGTCGGGCTACAGCGGCGGCGCCTTCTACCTCCGCGATGGCTCCCGCCTCGCGCTCTCCGAGTCGACCGTCCGCGACAACGCCGCCTACCAGGGCGGCGGGATCGCGCTCTGGGATGCGTCGTCGGCCACGCTCGCGTCGGTGCTTTTCGACAGCAACAGCGCCAGCGCCGAGGGCGGCGCCATCTACGCGGCAGACGGCTCCACCGTCGACATGGAAAACTGCGCCTTCGACCAAAATAGCGGCAGCGACGGCGGCGCGCTGTACCTGGGCGACAGCACCACCCTGGTCGACGCCGACGGCAGCTACACCGACAACGACGCCAGCCGGAGCGGCGGCGCGGTCTACGTGGAGGGCAGCGCCGAGACGAGCTTCGACGGCAGCGCCTTCAGCTCCAACACGGCATTCGACCACGGTGGCGCCATCTACACCGCCGGCGACCTCGAGATCGAGGAGGCGAGCCTCGGCACCAACCGCGCCCGCCGCGGCCACGGCGGGGCCGTCTACGCCGAGGCCGACACCGAGATCGAGGCGACTGACTTCAGCGACAACAGCGCCGACCTCGGCAACGGGGGCGCGATCTACGCCGAGGGCGACCTCGAGGCCAACGACTGTCGTTTTGCCGGCAACGAGGCCGACGACGATGGCGGCGCGATCTTCGCGGGAGATGGCGCGCTATCGGTGTGGGAAGGCAGCTTCTTCGACAACAGCGCCGGCGCCTACGGCGGCGCCATCGCTGCCAGCGAGCCGGGCGACGCGACCCTTGCCCGCTCTTACCTGCACGGCAACGCGGCGAGGGACGGCGGCGCCATCGCGCTCCGCGAGGTCGACACCGCCGCCACCCTGTCCAACCTGCGCGTCACCGACAACGTGGCCTCGGGCGATGGCGGCGGCCTCTACCTCGACGGCACGACAGAGATGGAGATCCTCAACAACACGTTGGCCGGCAACGACGCCAGCGGCGACGGGGGCCACCTCTACACCACCGGCCCGCTGTCGCTGGTCAACAACATCTTCTACCAGGCGGTCGACGGCGGCGGCGCCTACGGCACCAGCGCCACCACCGACCGCTACTACAATCTCGCCTACGACAACGCCGGCGGCGACTGGGTGGGCTGGAGCGACCCGACTGGAACGAGTGGCAATCTCAACACCGACCCGATGCTCGTGGCCTACACCGCCGACGGTTCCCGGGCCGACGACAACCTCTTTCTCGCCGAGGCTTCTCCCTGCATCGACGCCGGTCACCCCTCGATCTTCGACCTCGACGGCACCGCCTCCGACATCGGCGCCTTCGGCGGGCCCGACGCGGACGTGGCCGACGACGACGGCGACGGCTTCTACGACAACGTGGACTGTGACGACCGCGACCCCGCGATCAACCCGTCGGCGTCCGACATCCCCTACGACGGCATCGACAACGACTGCGACGGCGCCGACCTCGTCGACGTCGATGGAGACGGCTACGCCGCGAGCATCGGTGGCGGCGATGATTGCGACGACGACGACCCGGCGGTGAATCCCGGAGCCGCCGAGACCTACTACGACGGCATCGACCAGGACTGCGGCGGCGGCTCCGACTACGACATGGACGGCGACCACCACGACGCCGACTTCGTCGACGGGGGCGACGACTGCGACGACACCGACAACACCATCCACGGCGCCGCCCAGGAACGCTGGTACGACGGCATCGACCAGGACTGCGACGACCGCGACGACTTCGACCGCGACAAGGACGGCTACGTGTCCGCCGACTACGGCGGCGACGACTGCGACGACTTCAACGCCGACCGCTACCCCGGTCACACCGAGATGCCCTACGACGGCATCGACCAGGACTGCGACAACAACGATCTGGTCGACGTGGACGGCGATGGCTGGATCGCCGAGGAAGCCGGCGGCACCGACTGTAACGACGCCCAGTCCACGGTGTACCCCGGCGCCGAGGAAGACCCGGAGGACGGTTTCGACACCGACTGCGACGGCTACTCCGAGTGGGACCGCGACGGCGACGGCTACGACGCCACCGACTACGGCGGCGGCGACTGCGACGACTTCGACGGGGCGATCAACCCCGGCGTGGCCGAGGCCTGGTACGACGGCATCGACCAGGACTGCGACGGCCGCGACGACGACCAGGACGGCGACGGCTACCCGCTGGCGCAGGACTGCGACGACGAGGACCCGGGGACGAACCCCGGCGCGATGGAGAAGATCGACGGGCAAGACAACGACTGCGACGGGTGGACCGAGACCGACGACCGCGACGGCGACGGCCTCGTCGACCTGATGGAGTGGATCCTCGGTTCCGACCCGGAAGACCCCGACACCGACGGCGACACGATGACCGACGGCGATGAGATCGCCCAGGGTCCCGACCGCGACGGCGACTACATCCTCGACTGCCTCGACACCGACGACGACAACGACGGCATCGCCAGCGCCACCGAGATGAAGGCCGACCTCGACGGCGA
>VGRE01000005.1 GCA_016875435.1 Deltaproteobacteria bacterium
TCGGTGTGCATGTCCGTGCGCTACATCGTGTGGCGCGGCCTCGCGACGCTGGCCCTCGATCGCCCCGAGGACGCCATCCTGAGCATCCTCTTGTACGGCGCCGAGGTCTACGGCGTGGGCGTCCTGATCCTCGGCTACTTCCAGACCTCGATCATGCGCCCGCGCCGTCCGGTGCCGCTGCCCGACGACGCCGAGTTGCCTGCGGTCGACGTCTACATCCCCACTTACAACGAGAGCATCGGGATCCTGCGCCGCACGCTCATCGGCGCGCAGGCCATCGACTGGCCGCGGAAGCAGGTGTACCTGCTCGATGACGGGCGGCGTCCCGAGATGCGGGCGCTGGCCGAGGAACTCGGTGTCGCCTACCTCGTCCGCGCCGACAACCGGCACGCCAAGGCGGGCAACATCAACGCGGCGCTGGAGGTCACAAGCGGCGAGTTCATCGCCATCTTCGACTGCGACCACGTGCCCGTCCGCAGCTTCCTGCGCTTGACGATGGGCTTCCTCCTCGCGGATCCGCGCGTGGGCCTGGTGCAGACGCCGCACCACTTCTACAACCCCGATCCCTTCGAGCGGAACCTTTGGCTGGGGGAACTGGTCCCCCCCGAGCAGGAGATGTTCTACCACGCGGTGCAGATCGGGAACGACTTCTGGAACTCGGCCTTCTTCTGTGGAAGTTGCGCGGTGCTGCGGCGCGCGGCGGTCCAGAGCGTAGGTGGCATCGCTACCGAGACGGTGACCGAGGACGCGCACACCTCCCTGCGCATGCACGCCGCCGGCTGGCGCTCCGCCTACCTCGACATCCCCCAGGCCGCTGGGCTCGCCACGGAGCGCTACGCGTTCCACGTGGCCCAGCGCATGCGGTGGGCGCGCGGCATGACGCAGATTTTCATGCTAGACAACCCGCTGTTCAAGCCGGGTCTCACCTGGGCGCAGCGGCTCAACTATCTCAACGCCATCCAACACTTCCAGTTCGGCATCCCCCGGCTGGTGTACCTGATCTCGCCGTCGCTGTTCCTTCTCTTCGGGGTCCACCCGCTGCGCGCCAACCCCTGGGAGGTGATCGCCTACGCGATGCCCCACGTGTTCTTGTCGCTCGTCGGGGGGCTCGCGGTGGCGCGCTCGGTGCGTCACGCCTTCTGGGCCGAGGTCTACGAGACGGCCCTGGCGCCGTACACCGCGCTCGTCACCGCCCTCGCCTTCGTGGCGCCACGCCAGGGCAAGTTCAACGTCACCGTGAAGGGAGCCTCGCTCGACCGCGCCGCCTACGATCTCCGCCACGCCCTGCCCAACCTCGTGGTGCTCGCCCTGTGCGTGGCAGGGCTCGTCGTGACGCCGGCTCACTGGGCGGAGTTTCCGCTGGAGCGGGGCACGCTCATGGTCACCTCGTTGTGGAACCTCTACAACGTGGCGATCCTCGGGGCGGCGGTCATGGTCGCCCTCGAGCGTCCCCAGCGTCGCAAGACCTGGCGCGTCAAGCGAGAGCATCGCGTGCGGGTCCTCGGGGCAGACCGGCAGGATCTCATGCCCATCACGGGCGAGACCATCGACATAAGCGAGGGGGGTATCCGCCTCCTGTGTGGTGACTTCCCCGCCGACCAGAAGCGGGTGCTCGTGGACATCCAGAGCGAGTTCAGCCGGGCCGAGGGCATCCCCGGACGAGTGCTGGCACGCTTCAACCGCGAGGATCGCGTGGAACTCCTCGTGGAGTTTCGCGACCTCGATCCGGCCCACGAGCGCTCGGTGATCGAGTTGATGTTCACTGACCCCGACGCATGGACGCACCGGCCCATCACCCAGCATCCGCTTCGGTCACTGCTGACGGTGATCTACGCTCCGTGGCGCGCCTTGGTGCTCAGCCTGCGCGACGATATGGACGAGTCGGCCGCATGAACACCCAGTGGCAGTGCCCGTTGTGCAAGGCGGCGAACCTCGTACCCGCTCCCCTGTGTCGCGTGTGCCGCACGCCGTGGCCGGGCATCCGTTCGCGGTCGCGCGCCGAGGACGACGATGCCCCGCTGACGGCGAACCTGCTAGAGTCCCTCCCTGCCCCCGCGGCGCTGGCCTGCCTCGCCTTCGTGCTCTTCTTCTGGTGGGCGCCTGTCACCCGGCCCTTCTCGGTGCCCAACGTTCACAGCGGGTGGTCGGCCTCGGTGAGAGCCGATCGTCACGACGAGCTTCGTCTCGCCCGTCGCGACCTGCTGGCCCTGGCCGAGGAGCTGGGGCGCACGCTCGACACGGGCGCCCCGCTGTCGCCGACGTGGAACGACAGACTCACCAGCACGCGGCAGAAGTACCAGGTCTACGGTGAGCGAGACCGCACGCCGAAGCTCGGCGCGGCCGAGGTGAAGCTTCACACCGCCGTCATCGAGCTGGCCAGCATTCGCTACCAGTTCTCGGCGGGCCAACCCGGGGTAGAACTCCGGGAAAGGCTCGCTCTCGTCTTTACTGTCCTTTCCGAGGTCGCGGAGGAACTGAACAATGCGTAGCAGTATTTTCTCTCTCGTCGTGCTGGCGGTGCTCCTCGGGGCCTCGCCCGCCTCGGCGCAGGAGGCCGAGCGGCCTTATCCGGGCCCGGAGGGGGCGTACGAGGCCACATTCGAGGACGAGTTCTTCCAGTCGAGCGACCTGATGTTGCAGGGCGTGCACGCCAACGCCTCGCTGACCTTCACCCGCCCGAAGTCCTGGGAACTCGTGGCCGACCCCGTGCTGCACGTGGCATTCAACCACTCGGCCGCGCTGCTGGAGCACCGCTCGCATCTCACCGTGCTGGTCAACGACCACCCCATCGGCACGGTGGCGCTGTCGGCGGCCAATGCGACCGGGGGCGAGTTCGACCTGAGCCTGCCGCGCAAGCTGCTCGACGACTACAACCTGCTCGCCTTCGCGGTGCAGCAACACTACACCGACGACTGCGAGGACCCCTTCGATCCCGCCCTGTGGACGCGCATCGAGCGGGTGTCCAGCATCACCCTCCCCTACCGGCGCCTGCCGGTGGTGGGGGAGTTGCTGGAGTGGCCGTTCCCCGTCTTCGACAAGCTCGGCTACGGCCCCACGCGCCTGGCGCTCGTCACCGCGGGCTCGCCCTCGCCCGATACCGTGGATGCGCTTGGGAAGGTGGGCTTTTCCGTGGGTCGGCTGGCCGACTGGCGCGAGGTCGATAGCGCCGCGCCGGTGACGACGGTGCTCGACGCCCGGACGCCGGCGGCGGTCATCGGCACGGTGAGCGAGGCCCCGGAGGCGCTCGGCCTGCTCGGTCTCGACGCGCTCGCGGACGACGAGGGCGCGGTGGGCATCGTGCCCAACCCAAGCGACCCCACCCTGCCGGTGCTGGTGGTGGTGGGCGGCGGGCCCGCCGGCCTCGCCAAGGCGGCGGGCGCCCTCGCGGGACAGGATCGTCACCAGGTGCTCTCGGGCTCGGTGTCGAGGGTCACGGCCCTGGGGTCTGCCAACCCACCGCCCACCCGCATGGACCCGCTCCCGGTTCCGCCGGCGACGAAGTTCGACTTCGGCGACATCGGCGTCCAGGGCGTCACCGTGCGCGGCTACTACCCGCCCACCATCCGGGTGCCGCTCCGCTTCGAGGGCGACGCGCTGGTGACCCCCGGGGGTGGCACCGCGCGCATCGACTACGCCTACTCGGCGCAGCTTGACCCGCGACTCTCGTCCATGGAGATCCGCCTCGGCGGGCTGGTGATCCGGAGCGTGCCGCTCGACAAGGTGGCGGGCGAGTCGTCGGCGAGCGTCACCGCGCCCCTGCCGCAGGAGCTCTTCGCGCCCGAGAGCACGATCGACATCGTGTTCCACCTGTTCCCCCGCGACTTCGACGCCTGCGAGCGGGTGAGCGACAAGCAGTTGTGGGGAACGGTCTTCGCCTCGTCGTCGCTGGATCTCGCGCGCGACCACGTCGCGGAGATGCCCGATCTCGAGCTGCTCCGCTTCGGCAACTGGCCTTTCACCGGGCTCGCTCCGCAGGGAGGCACGGTGGTGGTGTTGCCCGACGCGCCCAGCGCCCGCGCCACGTCGGCCGGCTTCACTTACGCCACGCGGCTCGGGCGACTGACCCACGCGCCTGCGCCCGACTTCCGCCTCGCGCGGGCGGGCGACGCGGGCTTCTCCGAGAACGCCGAGAAACACTTCGTGCTCCTGGTGGAAGACGCCGGGCACGCGCTCTACGACTCGATGGCCTCGGCAGGCCAGGTGCTCCTCACGGGCGGGCCCGACCGACTGCTCAGCAACAGCCAGCAGGCGGCCCTCGTGCGCGCCGCGGTGGGCACGCCCTACGGGACGGTGGAGGAAACCTTCTCGCCCGCCAACCCCGAGCGCGGCGTGCTGGTGCTCCGCGCGTTGCGCGAGGATGGTCTCGAGACGTTGGTCGACGTGGTCACCGACCTTGGCAAGGTGAAGCTCCTCGATGGCAACGCGGCGGTGGTGGCCGACGACCTGAGCGTCCGCACCATCGACGTGGCCACCAGGGCGCGCTGGGGCTCCTTGCCCGTGACCACGGCCGCGCAACGCGAGATCCAGCGCAACTGGTGGGTGCTGGGCGCGCTGGTACTCGGCGGCGCCTTCATCCTCACCGCCATCGTGCGCGTGTGGGCCCAGTCGCGACCGGGACCCGGCTAGGCGCGCGGCCATGAGCCTTCTCGTGTCGCTGACGATCGCGACCGGCCTCGCGCACGGTGGCGTGCCGACGCCGGGGAGCGAGTTGTCGCCCACGTGGGCGGCCTACCGCAAGGTGTACGTGTCCGAGGACGGCCGGGCGATCGACTACCGCGAGTCGGCACGCTCCACCTCCGAGGGGCAGTCCTACGCGATGGTCCGCGCGCTGTGGGCCGGGGACCGCGACACCTTCGACCGCGCCTGGCTGTGGACCAACGCGAACCTCCAGGGCGGCGATCCCTCGCGCCTGCCCGCCTGGTCCTGGGGGAAGAAGGTTGATGGCACCTGGGGGGTGCTCGACCCGCAGCCCGCCTCGGATGCCGACCAGTTCATCGCCTGGTCGCTCCTCGGCGCCTCGCGGACCTGGGACGCGCCACGCTACGCCGACCAGGCGGTGGCGCTTCTCGCGCGCATCTGGGCGGAGGAGACCGAGGTGGTGCACGGCGAGCGCTGGTTGCTCCCCGGCCCGTGGGCCCGGGGGCAGGACCCGGTGCGGCTCAACCCGTCCTACTTCCTACCCTTCGCGTGGCGCAGCTTCGCGGAGCACGACCCGGCCCACGACTGGCGCGGCCTGGTGGACCCGGCCTATCGCCTGCTGGAGGCCTGCCGCGGCGCCGTCGGACTGCCGAAGGACTGGTGCTATGGTGACCGGGCCAGCGGCCGCGTGGTGGCCGCAGCCGACCCGCGGCACGACGACTTCGGCTTCGAGGCCTTCCGGGTGGCGTGGACGCTCGCGGCCGAGGTGAAGTGGCACGGCGAGCGGCGAGCGCGCGCCTTGCTGGGGCCCTACGTGGCGCTGTTGTCGCGACCCGACGCCCCGGTGCGCATCCCGGCGATTATCGGTCCCGACGGGGCGGCGCGGGTGGACTGGGCCTACCCCGGCATGTACGGGGCCTTGTTGCCCGCGTGGTCGCTGCAGCGCCCAGCGGCGGCGCGCCGGGCCTGGCTCGAGCAGATCGTTCCCCTGCGGGCGGATCACGGGTGGGGCGACCCGGACGACTACTACGGCCAGAACTGGATCTGGCTCGGCCTGGCGCTTTGGCAGTCCGAGGAGAAGCCGGCTTGATTCTCGCGCTGCTCCTCGCCTTCTCCCCCGGGGCCGCGGCGGCGGTGCCGCCCGAGGTTGCCGTGCTGGCTGACGCCCCTCTCGACGGCGCCGCGCGCGTGGCGCACGCCCGGGCGCTGCTCGCGCGGCAAGGCTGGGAAGAAGCGGGAATCGAGGCCCTGCGTTCGCTCGTGGCCCACCCGATCGCCGGCGCCGAGGCGCGGGCCACGCTCGCCCAGTTCCTCGCACCGCTCGATGGGCGACCGTCCTGGGGGCCGGTCTACGCCGACCTGCTCGCCAGCGGGGACGTCCCGGCACGGGCGCTCGTCGAGGTGCGGCGTGCGGAGTCGATCGCGCTCGCTACCGACACTCGCGGGCGAGGTCTCGACGCGCTCGACACCCTCGCGGCCAGCGGCGACCCGGTCGTGCAGCGCGCTCTCGGCCGGGCCTACCTGCGGCTCGGGGAGGGCGACCGCGCCCTCGCGGCGTTCGACCGCGCCGCCGGGCAGCCAGGCCAGCGCGACGGGCAGGTGCTCGCCGCCATCACGGCCGGTCGTATCGACCTGGCCCGGGAGCTGGCCAGGGGTGGAGCCCCGCCCCTCGCGGCCGAGGCCGTCGCCAGCGGCGAGCTCCGCGCCCGTGCCGAGGCCCTCGCCGGGAGCGGCTACACCGTCGCCGCCGCGCGCCTGCTCGGGGGTGCCACGAGCGCGGCCGACCTGCTCCGCCTCGGAGAGTTCTACCGAGCGCTGGGTCGCGACAGCGATGCAGTCCTCGTGCTGGCGCGGGCGCGAAAGGCCCCGAGCGGGGGCGTCGCGCTCGACGAGAGCGTGGGCCGCGCGCTGGCCGACGCGTACGCGAGCACCCGGCGCTACAAGGAGGCGCTCGCGGTGGTACCGGCAGGCGACAGCGACCGGCGGTTGCAGTTCGAGGCGGCAGGCCGGTTCAAGGCTGCCTGGGAGTCGGCCTCCAAGAAGGACGACGCGCCCGCGCTGGAGGCGGCGTGGCGGGCGTGGCCGGGCGATCCCTTTATCGCCCGAGAGTGGGGCAAGGGTCGCCTCGCGGATGGAAGGCCCGAGGAGGCGCTCCCGGTTCTCGGGACGGTGCTCGACCTCCTCCCTGTCGAGGCCGATGCGCTCGGGGTGTACAGCTTGGCCGCGCAACGGTCGGGCACGCCGTCGAGCGCCGCGCGGCGTTACCTCGCCGGCGCGGCGGCCACGAGCAGTGCCGCCGACAGGGCCCGGTGGATCAAGTCCGCCTCGGCCTTGCTGATGCTGCACGCGGAGGAGCAGAAGAAGCGCGGCCTCGTCGACGATGCGATCGAGGCCTACCTGGTCTCGCTGGCCATCTTCCCGGCGGGGAAGGGCGAGACGATGGGCGCGGCCGGACTCTTGTGGCAGACGAGGCACCTCGAGGGCGCGCTCGCGCTCTACGACGCGCGGCGACAGGCCTCGCCGGACGACGCGGAGCTCGTCATCGCCTGCGTTCGCCTGAACCTGCAACTCGGCCGCGAGGAGGAGGCGCTGCGCCTGCTCCGGGGCTCGCGCGGCCAGGACAAGCAGGTGGCGCTGTTGCGGGTCACCGTGGAGAACGGCATCCGCGCCCGCGAGGCCCGTGCTGCCGACCGTGCCGGCGACCTCGAGGGGGCGGTCGCCTTGTGGCGGCAGCTCGTGGGAACCTGGCCCCGCGAGCCCGAGTTCCTGCACGGCCTCGGCGACGCCATGGCCGCGCTCGACCAGTGCGAGGAGGCCGTCGAGGCCTACCGCGCGGCAGCGTCCCTCGACCCCAGGCGCCCCTGGGTGGTGCTTGGCGAGGCGAACTGCCTGGTGAGGCTGGGCCGCCCCGAGGAGGCCCGCGCCCGCGTGGCGGAGGCCTACCCGGCTGGAACCGACCCGGCGGCCGACGCGGAGCGCCCGCGGGTGCTCGCGCGGGCGTGGCGGCGCTCGGCGGAGACCTTCCAGGCCGCCGGGCTCGGGCGCGACGCCTTCGCCGCGTGGCGCGAGGCCTTCACCCTCGACCCCGAGGTGTGGTCGGCCAACGGGCTGGGCGGGCTCTATCTGGCTCACGACCAGCCCGAGGTGGCCCTCGCCTTCTTCGAGGAGGCGCAACTGTTCGACGGCCTCGCCGTTCCCCCGCGCGTGGGAAGGGCGCTGGCGCTGGAGCGGCTGGGTCGCTGGGACGATGCCATCGTCGCCGCGAACTGGATCACGGCGCCTCTTCCGGACGGCACCCCGGTGGTGGGCGCCGAGGCGGCCGAGGACCGGCGCGCCATCGTCCGGAGGGTGACGGTGGCGCAGGCCGACTACCAGCGCCGAGTCGGCGACCCCGAGGGGGCGCTCGCGCGCGTGATGGCCGTGATCGAGTCCGATGGACCGAGCGCCGACCTCTGGAGCGTCCAGGTAGCGGCGGCGCTCGACCTTCTGGACTGCCCGGCCGCGCTGGCCGCGGTGCCGGAGGCGCTCCGAGGCGACCCGCGCAGCCGGTGGGCGCTGGCGACGGCGCTGCGCGCGGGCACGGTGTGCGCGGCGATGCCCGAGGTCCTGCCCCTCCTGGTGGAGGCCGACCGGCTCGCGGGCCGGGGCTACGCCGCCGACGAGCTGCGCGCCGGGCGGCTGGAGCTCACGCTGCAACGCGCCGAGAAGCTGGCGCGCGCCGGTCGTGGCGCCGACGCGGCAGTTCCCATCCGGGAGGCGGAGGCACTCGGCCCGCAGACCGCCGACGAGTGGGCGCGCGTGGGCGGGGCCTGGCTGGCGGCCTCGCATCCCGACGAGGCGCTCGCGGCCTTCGACCACGCCCTCGCCGAGGAGCGGAACCACATCCCGGCAATCATCGGCATCGCCGGCGTGCTCAAGGCCCAGATGCGGATGGCCGCTGCCGAGGGTCACCTCCAGGACGCCTACGATCAGCTCGGCGACCCGAGGATTGGCCTCCAGCTCGTCCAGGTGCTGATCCAGCGGGGACGGTACCGGAAGGCTGAGGAGGTACTTGGCGACGTCAAGACGCGCGCCCTGCCGCCCGAGCCTGATCCGCCGCCCGCGGAACTGCCGCCCGACCCCCTGCCGGTGCTTCCCCTGCCCAGCGGGCGGGTCGTGGGGCCCCGCACCTGGCCACCCGTGCCCCCGCAGGACACGCAGCCTCGCTGGCTGGTCGACGCGCGCGAGGCGATCCGGATCGACCTGTTGCGGGAACGCTCGGTCAGCGTCGTCACCGCCGCCGGCTACTTCGCGCGTCCCGGCGAGCCTGGAACGGGGGCGCTCAGCGGCTGGTACGTGCCTGTCTCCGCCGTGTTCCCGCCCATCGGGCTCGTGCGTCCCGACCTGGACGCCACGGTCCTGTCCATCGACGACGGCGTCGACTCCGACCTCGGTGTCGCGACCTCGGTGGGCCTCGCGTCGCCGCCGTCCCGGCGCTTCTCCGCCACGGGCCGGCTGGGCCTGAGTCCCATCGGGTTCAACGACATCAACCTGCTGTGGTCGGGCCAGGCTCGATACGGCCTGCTTCCTGCCGTGACCGTGGGCGGCACCGTGGCGCGGGCGCCAGTCACCGACAGCTTGCTCTCCTGGAGTGGCAAGGTCGACAGCTCCCGCGGGCTGTACGGCTTCGTCTCGCAGATCTGGGGCTCGGCCTACCTCACGTGGAATCCCAGCGCCCCGGTCGACCTCGGGGTGATGGCGCGCGGCGGCTACACCGAGGGCTATGGCGTGGAGCCGAACCCGCTGGGCGAGGTGGTGGCCTGGGGCGGCCTGTCCGTGGGCCAGCGCGAGGCCTTCGGCTTCGCCCGCCTTGGTGTCGAGGGCCTCGTGCAGAGCCACGCCCGCCAGGAAGGCGGCTTCGACGTGGGCGAGGGCGGATACTTCTCGCCTCGCCTCTTCGCGCTCGCCGCTGCGCGCATCGATTCTGGATACACGTTTCGCTCACGACGAGCCCGCCTGTGCGGCACCGCCAGTATCGGTCCGCAGTACACCGACGGCGACCCCACCCAATGGTTCGGCGTGGGCCTCACCGGAGCCGGGAAACTGGGCGCGGGCGCCGCCGTGCGGGTCTCGCCGGCCATGGCGTTCGGCCTCGACGGTCGCGTCGACGCCACCCTCGGCGGCTGGCACCAGGAAACGGCGCTGTTGCACCTGACCTGGGGGCTGGTGCCCGGCACGCCCGCCTCGCCGTCGCAGTCGACGGTGGCGTCGCCGGGCGCCATCCTCTTGCAGACCAGCGATCTCTGCCGGGTAGAGTAGCGCTGCATGCTCATCATGCTCCTGGCCTGTGGACGCGAGATCGGCACGGGCATCGCTGGGAACGGTTCCGACACCGGCGCCACTCCAGGCAGCGGCCTCGACTACGAGGACGGCAACTTCCTCTACACCACCGATCACATCCTCGACTTTGGCATCGCGCTCGACGAGGCGGCTATCGCCGCGCTCGCTGCCGATTCAAGTGAAGATGTTGTCGCGACATTTACCTACGAGGACGAGAGCTACGAGGTTGGCCTGCACCTCAAGGGCAGCCCCTCGGGCTCCTTCCGCACCCTCGACGGCAAGGCCGCCTTGAAGGTCGACTTCCACCAGTGGGACCGCGAGCAGGAGTTCCACGGCGTTCGACGCCTCACGCTGAACAACATGATCCAGGACTCCACGATGAGTCACGAGCACGCCGCCTACCGGCTCTTCGCCGAGGAGGGTGTGGTGGCGCCGCGCCACGGCTACGCGCGGGTGACGGTCAACGGCGAGTGGTTTGGCCTCTACGGCATCGTGGAGACAGCCGATGAGCAGTTCGTGAACCGTCACTGGCCCGGCGACGACGAGGGACACCTCTACGAGGGTGGCTACGGCTCCGACCTCTACGAGTGGGCGGTGGAGGCGTTCGAGATGAAGGAAGGCGACGAGGCCGACCGCGCCGACCTGGCCGCGCTCGTGGAGGAAGTGGAGTCTTGCGGCGAGGGCGAGATCCTGCCGCTGCTCGAGCGGAACTTCGACGTCGATGCCCTGCTCGCCGCGTGGGCGGTGGAGCTCGCGATCGCCGATCCCGACGGCTACACCACGCTCGCCAACAACTACCTTCTCTACTACGCGCCCGTCGCCGCCCAGTGGACGATGATCCCGTGGGGACCCGACCAGGGCTTCGAGGGCGCCGCCCCGATCTTCACCGAGATGACGGGGCGACTCGTCGAGATGTGCGTGGCCGACGCCGACTGCACCGAGGCCCTCCGCGTTGCCACGCTCGCCGCCGTCGACACCTGGGAGTCCTCGGGCCTCGGTGACTTCGTCAACGGCGAGACGGCGCGCATCGAGGCCGACTGCCGCGCCGACCCCCGCTCGGAGTGGGGCGACATCGGTTGTCGCGACGCGCAGGCGGCGCTGCGCGAGTGGGTGAGCGCCCGCCCCGCCGCCATCCGCGCGGAGGTCGAGTGATCCTCTTCCTGCTCGCGTGCGACCGTGACGTGGGCGAGGACAGCCCGGGCGAGCTCGAGGGCCCCGCCGACGACGCGGTGTGGGACGACCGCTACCTGCCGGTGTATCGAATCACCATCGACGCGGAAGACTGGGCGGGCGACCTCGCGGCGCTGCACGCGACCGACACCTGCGAGGTGCGCAACTACCGGCCCTCGACCGTGGACTACGAGAACCCCCAGTCGGGCGAGACGGAGCGCTACGACAACGTGGGCATCCGCTACCGCGGCCACTCCGCGCTCCAGGGCGACAATCGTTTCGGCTTCAAGCTGAGCTTCGACGAGTACGACGAGGTCGGCGAGTTCCACGGCCTGCACAAGGTGAACCTCAACGGCACCGAGGGCGACAGCTCCTTGATGCGCGAGCGCCTCGCGCAGTGGGTGATGCGCTCGGCCGGCGTGCCCGCGCCGCGGGTCAGCCACACGCGGGTGTACGTCAACGGCGAGTACCAGGGCATCTTCCCCTTCACCGAGGAGCCCGACGACCAGGTGTACCTCGACGCGCACTTCGACGATCCCGACGGTTCCCTGTTCAAGGTCGATGGCTACTGCGAGGGCGACGGGGATTTCGAGTGGAAGGGCGAAGAGGTCGACAGCTACGACAGCCGCTACGAGGCCAAGGCTGGCACCGGCGAGGAAGCCTTCACCGAGGATCTCATCCCGATGATCGCCTGTGCCAGCAACGAGGATGACGCGGCGATGCTCGCTTGTGTCGACGAGCACATCGACGTGGCCGAGTTCTTCACCGAGATCGCGCTGGACATGGCGCTCCCGGACGTGGACGGCATGGCCGCCGGGGGACAGAACTTTCTGCTCTACCACGACCCTTCGACCGGCCTTTTCGTGGCCTATCCATGGGACAAGGACCAGTCCTTCCGCGTGAGCGATGCGCTCAGCGACAGCATCTGGGACCTTCACCCCACGTGGAGGGAGGAAGGAGGCCCCGAGTTTTTGCGTCGCCTCCGGGCTCTGCGCAGCGTGGAGTTCTGCGCCGAGGTGCTCCGGGTGGCCGACCTCACCGACCCGGCGGTGCTGGGCGACGAGTTGGATCGCGTCGAGTCGCTGCTCGAGGGCTACATCGCAGACGACCCGTGGTTTGCCGAGGGCGCCTGGGCCTACCACGTGGACAGCGTGCGCGAGGCGATCGCCGAGCGACACGAGGCCGTGGTCGCGGAAGCGACGGCGTGTACCCCTCCCTAGGAGCCATTCGCCGGCCGTTCCCGCAATCGTCACGCTCTCGTCACCCGCCGCGAATAGATGGTGGGCGTGGAAAGCACCGGACCGATTCTGGTGGTGGACGACGAGGCCGACATTCGGACCCTCCTCGCTCACGTGCTCGGCAAGGAAGGCTTCACCGTGCGCGCGGTGGCGACGGGCCCGGAGGCGCTGGCGCTGGCGCCGTCGCTGCGCCCGGGGCTGGTGCTGCTCGACTTGATGCTCCCGGGCATGCAGGGCACCGAGGTGTGCCGCCGCCTTCGCGCCGAGGCCGCCACCGCGAGCGTTCCCATCATCATGCTCACCGCCCGGGGCGACGAGGTCGACCGTGTGGTGGGCTTCGAGGTGGGCGCCGACGACTACGTCACCAAGCCCTTCTCCAGCCGGGAGCTGGTGCTGCGCATCCGTGCCGTCTTGCGACGCGTCGGGCTGGGGTCGGCCGAGGAGACGGCCGGTCAGCTTCGGCTGGGCGCCCTCCGCATCGACGCCGCCGCGCATCGCGCCTGGGTCGACGACGACGAGGTGTCGCTGACCGCCACCGAGTTCCGGTTGCTCACCACGCTCGCGCGCCGCTCGGGCCGCGTGCTCACCCGCGGGCAGCTCCTCCAGGAAGTGTGGGACATGCCGCCCGACCTCGGCACCCGCACCGTCGACACCCACATGAAGCGCCTGCGCGAGAAGCTCGGCGCCGCCGGCGACCGCATCGAGACGGTGCGCGGCGTGGGCTACCGGCTCAACGCCCTCGCGCCCCAAACTTGAGCACCGGCTAAGCTCGGCCGGTGAACTTCGCCCTTGGCGCAGCCGTCTTGTGCCTCGTCGGCACCTTCGCGTGGATCACCTGGCAACGCCGCCTTGCCCGGCGCTGGCTCGACCGCCTCGCCCACTCGGTGCGCCGCTACGCCCGGGGGGAGGACCGCCGCCTCGCCGTCGACGCGCCGCCGCCCGAGCTGGAGTCCCTGTCGCTCGCCCTCGACGACCTCGTGCGGGCGCTGGGCGAGGAAGCAAGCGGCATGCGCTCGGAGCTGCGGCTGGAGCAGGAGATGGTGCGCCACACGCCGAACGGCCTGGTGCTCGTCGACGTCGAGGGGCGCGTGCGCATGGTCAATCCCGCCTCGCGCGTGCTGCTGCCGGTGCGCGGCGACCCCACCGGGCGAGTTCCCATCGACGCCATCCCGCTCGCCGAGTTGCAAGACGTGATCGACGAGTGTCGCGAGAAGAACGCCATCGCCGAGCGCAGCGTGGTGTACGGCCCGCGCGACCTGGTGGTGCGTGGCCTGCCCCTCGACGGCGGCCGGGCCGCCCTCGGCGTGGTGCTCGACATCACCACCGTGCGCGCCGCCGAGCGGGCGCGTCGCGACTTCGTGTCGAACGTTTCCCACGAGCTGCGCACGCCGATCACCACCATCGTGGGTTTTGCCGAGGCGCTGGGCGACGAGCCCCTGCCCGAATCGAGCCGGCCGATGATCGAGGCCATCCAGCGCAACGCGCGCCGCCTGCACGCGCTGGTCGACGACGTCCTCCACCTCTCGCGCATCGAGTCGCGAGGCGAAGATCTTGCCTGCGAGGCCCAGTCCCTGCGCCCGCTGGTCGACGAGGTGGTGCAGCGGGTTGGTCCCCGGGCGGAGGCGCGTCGCCAGTCGCTCGTGGTAGAGGGGCCCGATCTCGAGGCCAGCATCAACGCCGACGCCTTCGTCCACGCGCTCGGCAACCTCGTCGACAACGCGGTGAAGTACACGCCCGAGGGGGGGCACATCGCCGTGCGCCTCGCGACGGCGGGCCACGGCGTGGAGGTGTCGGTGGTCGACGACGGCCCGGGCATCGACCCGGTGCACCATCCCAGGCTCTTCGAGCGTTTCTACCGGGTAGACCCCGGGCGCTCCCGCGACGTGGGCGGCACCGGGCTCGGGCTCGCGCTGGTGAAGCACCTCTGCCAGGCGATGCGCGCGGAGGTGAGCGTGACGAGCGCGCCGGGGGAGGGGAGTTGTTTCGTCATTCGGCTTCGACCTTAGAGATCGCGGCCTGCACCTTGCTGCTGTCGGGAAACTCGGCGCGGGCGCGGGCGACGGCGTCGCGACAGGATTCGAACCTGGAGCGGCACAGGGCCTCGACCTCGGCGGCGGCGATGTCGTCCTCGGCGGGACGCTGGCCTCGCGCGCGGGCGAAGCTCGCGAGGGCGGCGGGCTCGTCACCCAGCGCGGCCTGCGCTGCGGCTGCCTCGACCACCACGCGCCACTGGCTCGAACTGGCCCCGTCGAGCTTGCTCTTTAGCTCGGTGGGCGCGGTGAGCGTCCACCCGTCGATGGCCGCGCGGAGCCGCGGTGCGAGGCGAGCCCCCGCGGCGGTGTCGGTGCCCCCCACGGTGCTGTGGAGCCCGCGCACCGCCACGCGTAACCACAGCTCGCGCGCCACCCCGTCGGCGACGTAGTTCACCAGGGCGTGATCGCTGTCGATGGGCGTTGCCCTTGCCTCCTTGTCGAGCCGCGCCAGCCGCGCGCGCTCGAACTCCACGACCTCGTCGATGGTGGGTGGATGCTCGTGCTCCCGCGTGTTCGCCGCGATTGCGGCGCTGCGGTCGAAGGGCCCGTAGCCGCGCATGCCCGAGCGCGACACCTGCACCTGCCAGTAAGACGGTCGCGACAGGCTGGCGCCGTCGGCCTCGTAGGTCGCCATGGGCACCATCGAGGGACCGGCCATCACGGGCGCGAGCACCATCGCGCCCACGGCCGCCAGCACGACCGCGTGTGCCCAGCGGTTGCCACGTCGCCAGGGCTCGATGTTCGGGCGGTAGAAGGCGCCGGTCACCACGCCGGTGACGAGGCCCACTGCGTGGGCGGTGTTGTCGACGCCCTCTGCCGTGAGCCCGTTGACGAAGGCCCAGAGCGTGAAGCCCGCCGTGGTGGCGCCGAAGATGCCGAGCGCAGCGCGAGGCAGCAGGCCCCCATAGCGCACGCCCAGGGCGGCGCAGGCACCGAGCAGGCCAAAGTCGCCGGCGCTCATGCCCACGCTCGGCATGCCCGGCAGGCTGTAGGCCGAGGCGAGGCCGCCGGTGGCCACGCTGAGCAGGATCACGTGGGCGAGCGCAGCGTGGCCCATGATGCGCTCGAACGCCACGCCGGCCACGACGATGGCGGTCATGTTCGACAGGAGGTGCGGCAGGCCGGAGTGGAGCAGGCCGTAGCCCACCACGCGCCAGCCCTCGCCGCGCTCCACGATGGCCGGCGTCTCCCGGGCGAGCGCGGCGTGGAGCGTGCCGCCGGTGGCGAAGCTCGCGGCGTGAACGCGGATGGCGATGCCGGCGATCAGGGCCGTCACCCAGGGCACGGTCGGCCGCGTCCACCTGGCGCGGACCATCGATGCCGTGTCGCCACGCAGCTCGGCGAAGCCAGGCCATTCCCGCGCGGGGATCCACTGGCCCCCGCGTTCCACCGGTGTCTCCGGCCCGACCCCGCCGTCGCGGATCAGCGTTTCCAGCTCGTCGAGCGCCACGGCGCGCTCTTCGCCGTCGGACTGGATGCGGACGATCACGACTTGTCAGCTATCCCCGTGTCGCGTTGGACGGTGCGCGGCTCCGTGCCTACCGTTTCGCCAGCGAAGAGCCTGATCCGAATGGACCGTACCGAGATTGCCCGCACCTGCGAGACCCTCCGGGTGTTCCCCCTGCCCGGCACGGTGCTGATGCCGGGTGCGCCACTGCCGCTGCACGTGTTCGAGCCGCGCTACCGGCAGCTCGTGGCCGACGCGCTCGAGGGCGACGGCATCCTGTGCGTGCCGCAGATCGCGGAGGGCCAGGAGGAAGGGCATCTCGGCCGGCCCGAGCTCCTGCCCTACGTGGCGGTGGGGCGCATCGCCCTGCACCACCAGCTGCCCGACGGGCGCTACAACATCCTCGTGCAACCCATCGGCCGCGCTCGCTTGCGGCACGAGCTGCCCGCGGAAACGCCCTACCGCCGCTTCGTGGCGGATTTCCTCGACGACACCGACGACGACGACGCGCGGACCGCCCTGATCGGTCGCCGTGTCGTGGGGCTGGTGGCCCCGGTGCTCGCGATGGTGGGTGCCGACGCCGACAAGTTGCAGCAGGCCCTCTCCAGCATGGAGCCCTCGCGCGTGCCCCAGTCCCTGGCGCCGCTGGTGTTGCGCGAGGCCGCCGAACGGCAGGCCTACATCGCCGAGGACAGCGCCGTGAAGCGCGCGGTGATGGTCGAGCACGCCGTGCTCACCTACATCGCGGAAACGCGAGGGGCGGCGGCGGAGGCTTGACAGGCTGTAGGCTGCAGGGTCTAGGCTATCGGCTGGTGACGGGCAGGTTATTCGTGGCGCGTCCCCGCTCGTCCTCGGCTGCCGACGCGCCGCTGACGACCTGAGGCTGCCGTCCCGGGCGACCGGCTACCGGCACGATCCGGGGTCGGTCAAGCGCCCGAGCGACCAGCGGGCGGCCTCGGCCACCACGGGAGAGGGGTCGGCCGCCGCCCTCTCGAGGGCGGGCAGGGCCCCGGTGTCGCCGATGTTGCCGAGCACCAGGGCGGCGTTGCGTCGTAAGCGGGGGCCGGCCGCCCGGCGGATGGGGGAGCCCTCGAAGCGAGCCACGAGCTGGGCGTCGTCCATGGCGAGGATCGCGGGCAAGTCCAGCCAGGCGTCGCGCGGTGCGAGCGCCGGGTCGACGGCGGGCGCGTGCTCGTGGGGACAGCTGTCCATGCAGTCGTCGCAACCGAAGACCCATCGGCCGAGCAGTGGGCGCAAGGGGAGGGGAACCGGCGCGTCGGCCTCGATCGTCAGGTACGAGATGCAGCGCGTGGCCTCGATCCCCGAGCCTGCCACCAGCGCCCCCGTGGGACAGGCCTCCACGCATCGCGAGCAGCGACCGCAGTGGTCGCCGAGCGGCGCGTCGGGCGCCATCTCGCGGTCCACGGCGAGGGTCGCGAGGAAAAACGTGGCGCCCCGGCTCGGGATCACCTGGCAGTGGTTCTTGCCCACGAAGCCGAGGCCGGCGCGGGCCGCCCAGGCGCGCTCGTACACCGGCCTGCTGTCGAGCGAGGCGTAGCTGCCGATGCCGGGAAACGCCATGTTGAGTCGCGACTGCAACTTCCGGAGCCGCTTGAGCACGACGTTGTGGTAGTCGCGGCCCCAGGCATACGAGGCCACGCGACCGGTGAGGCCGCCGGGGTCGGGCGCCAGCCCGCCGAAGTCGAAGGCGAGCACCAGCACTGACTGGGCGCCGGGCAAGAGCGACCGGAGCTGCGCGCGCGCGTCGCGCCCGGCGCGCAGCCACCCCATCTCGCCCTCGGCGCCGCGGGCGAGGAAGGCGTCGAAGTGCGACATATCGAGCGCGGGATCTGCGCTGGCAACGCGCGCTTCGCTGAACCCGAGCGCGCGGGCCTCGGCGAGCAGGAATGTGCGCACATCGGTCACGCCACCCGCTATCCGGCGCGATAAACCGCCGGCCTTTCCCGAGATGCCTGTGCCCCACGAGACTGTCATCATCTGTGGTTCCGGCCCCGCCGGCCTCACCGCCGCGCTCTACACCGCGCGCGCGAATCTCAAGCCGCTCGTGCTCGACGGTATCCGCCCCGGCGGCCAGCTCACCATCACCACCGACGTCGAGAACTATCCAGGGTTTCCCGATGGGATCATGGGGCCGGAGCTGATGGACCGCATGCGCGCCCAGGTGGCGCGCTTCGGCACGCGCTTCGAGCTCGACGAGGTGGCGTCCTGCGACCTGGGCCAGCGCCCGTTCTCGTTGCGCACCGCCAACGGCAACACCTACACCTGCGACACGCTCATCATCGCCACCGGCGCCGACGCGAAGTACCTGGGCCTCGAGAGCGAGACCCGCCTTCGCGGCTACGGCGTGAGCGCCTGTGCCACGTGCGACGGTTTCTTCTACCGGGGCAAGGAGCTCATCGTGGTGGGGGGGGGCGACACCGCCATCGAGGAGGCCACCTTCCTCACCCGCTTCGCCACGAGGGTGTACCTCGTCCACCGTCGCGACAAGCTCCGCGCCAGCAAGGCGATGCAAGATCGCGCCTTCGCCAACCCCAAGATGGAGTTCCTCTGGCACACCGAGGTGGTGGAGGTGCTCGGCGAGAAGACGGTCGACGCGGTGCGCCTGCACAACAGCCAGACGGGAGAAACCTACGTCAAGCCGATTGGCGGCATGTTCCTTGGCATCGGCCACCAGCCCAACACCCGGGCCTTCGTCGACTGGATCGATCACGACGACAACGGCTACCTCGTGCCACAGCCGGGTCGCACCGCTACCAACATCGAGGGCGTGTTTGCCTGCGGCGACGCGGCCGACCACTACTACCGCCAGGCGGTCACCGCCGCCGGCACCGGCTGCGCCGCCGCCATCGAGTGCGAGCGCTGGCTCGAGTCGAAGGGAGGTCACTCGTGATCCTGATCTCGGCCGCGCTGGCCGCCGACGGCCCCTCCATTCCCTACGAGCGCTACGAGTTGCCCAACGGGCTCCAGGTCATCCTCATGGAAGACCATCGCCTGCCCCAGGTGTGCGTCGACCTCTGGTACCGCGTGGGCAGCAAGGACGAGGCGAAGGGGCGCAGCGGCTTCGCGCACCTCTTCGAGCACCTGATGTTCATGGGCACCAACCGCCTCCCCGGCTCGGGCTTCGACCAGTCGATGGAGGCCCACGGCGGCTGGAACAACGCCTGGACGATGGAAGACGCCACCAACTACTACGAGGTGGGCCCGTCCGGTCTGCTCGACACCTTCCTCTGGATGGAAGCCGATCGGATGCAGGCACTGGACGACGCGATGACGCAGGAGAAGCTCGATCTCCAGCGCGACGTGGTGAAGAACGAGCGCCGGCAGTCGAACGAGGACCGTCCCTACGGGATGGTGGAGATCGAGATGACCACCGCGCTTTTCCCCGAGGGACACCCCTACGCGCACAGCGTGATCGGGAGCCACGAAGACCTCAGCGCCGCCACCGTGAGCGACGTCACCGGCTTCTTCCAGAGCTGGTACGTGCCCAACAACGCCTCGCTGGTGGTGGCCGGCGATTTCGACCCCGCCGCCGTGAAGCCGGTGATCGAGAAATACTTCTCGGTCCTGGAGCGCAAGGAGCTGCCCGCCCGCTGGAATGGCGAGCGCCCGAGCAAGCCGCAGAAGGCCCTGGTCACCATCACCGACCAGGTGGAGTTCCCGAAGCTCAACCTCTACTGGCACTCGCCGGCCAAGTTCCAGCCGGGCGACGCCGAGATGGAGCTGGTGGCCGACCTCCTCGCCGGGGGCGAGTCCTCGCGGCTCTACCGTCGCCTCGTCGACTCGGGGATGGCGCAAGACGTGAGCGTGTACCAGTACGGCGCGGAGTATGGCGGGGTGTTCTACCTCTCGGCCTTGCCGATGGACGGGGTGACGGTCGACCAGCTCGACCTCGCCGTGCGCGAGGAGCTGGCGCTCCTGGCCAACTCGCCGCCCACCGCCGAGGAGATGGAGCGACTGCGCAACCAGCGCAAGGTGGCGCGCTACGAGGAGCTGGAGCCCCTGCAGAACCGCGCCGAGACGCTGAATCGTTACTGGGCCTACACCGGCACGCCCGACTGGCTCGCCAAGGACATCGCTCGCTTCGGCGACGCCCGGCCCGAGGCGCTGTCGGCAGCGGTGTCGCAGTATCTCAAGCCCGAGCTGGCCACGAAGATCGTGGTGAACCCCGAGCCCGCCGCCGCGGAGGCCAACTGATGCGCGCCCTCGTCCTGGTGCTCGCCGCCCTCGCGGCCGGCCCTGCCCTCGCCAAGTCGAAGAAGGCCCCCGAGCCGGCCCCGGTGGTGGTGGCGCCGCCGCCGCCCGACCCCCTGGCCGATCGCCCCGTGGTGGGCGAGGCCCGCGCCTTCGTGCCGCCCGCGCCCGCGGTGTCCCAGCTCAGCAACGGCGTGAGCACGTGGACGGTGGTCAACGACGCGCTGCCGCTGTTCACCGTGGCGCTCACCGTCCCGGGGGGATCCGCCCTCGACCCCGCCGGGAAAGAAGGCACCAGCGCGCTCGCGGTGGAGTGTATGCAGCGCGGCGCGGGCAGCCGCGACGCGGCAGCGTTCGCCAGCGAGGTGGAGCGACGCGGGCTGTCGCTGTCCGCGGGCACCGGCGCCGACGGCGCCTACGCGGTGTTGTCCGGCACCACCGACCAGATGGAGGCCGGTCTCGACCTCCTCGCCGACATGGTGATGCGCCCGAAGTTCGCCGGCGGCGAGGTGAAGAAGGCCAAGGAGCTGCTGCTGGCCGGCCTCCAGTCGTCGATGGACGAGCCCGCCTACGTGGCCAACCGGACGGCGCAGTGGCTCTACTGGGGTGCCGATCATCCCTACGGCCGCCCCAGCGACGGCACCCAGGGCGGTTTGAAACGCGCCGGGCGCGGCGACATCAAGAAGTGGCACAAGGCATCCTGGCATCCTGCCGGGGCGCGTTTCACCGTGGTGGGCGCGGTCGACCCGGCGAAGGTGCAGTCCGCGCTCGAGGCCCGTTTCGGCGCGCCCTGGAAGGCCGGGAAGCGCCCGGCGGTGGTGGTGCTCCCGGCCCCGGTACACGACAAGGAGCCCATCTACCTGGTGGATGCCCCGGGCAGCAGCCAGACGGGCTTCTACCTCGCTTTCCCTGGGCTTCCCGCTGGCCACGCCGCCGCCGCGCCCACCCGCGTGGGCACCATCGCCCTCGGGGGCACCTTCACTTCCCGGCTCAACTCTCTCCTCCGCGAGAAGCGGGGGTATACCTACGGTGTCCGGGCGGCGCTCGCCGAGGCCCTGCACGGGGGCACGCTGATGGTGCGCACCCGCATCCGTGCCGACGTCACCGGCGCCGCGCTGGTGGATCTCGTCGGCGAGCTCGAGGGCATCCGCAAGGGCATCAGCGCCGAGGAGCTGGGCAAGGCCCAGGGGGCCTTCCGGCAAGACATCGTCGAGACGATGGAGACCGTCTCCGGCACCACGATGGCCTTCGCCAACCTCCACGAGGTGGGCCGGGCGCCCGACAGCCTCGCCGCCGACCTCGGCGCGGTGGGCAGCGTGAGCCTCGACGCGGTCACGCCCACCATGGCGCCCTACGACCCCAGCCGGGCGGTGATCGTGCTGGTGGGCGACGTGGCGAAGATCAAGCCCCAGCTCGAGGCCGCGGGGTTCAACAAGCTGAGCGTGGTCACGCCGCCGTAGGGCGCCGCCTGGCAAGCAGGAGACCGAGGATGGCCACGCCCCCCGGCGTGCTCACCCCCGCGCTGCATCCGCACTCGTCGTCGATGCCGGCGTCCGGGTCGTCCATCCAGGTGTTCCACCCGTCGAGCGGCACCTCGTAGTTGTGGGTGTTGCGATTGTCGTGGCCGAAGCGCACCCAGCCGGCGTCGGCGCCGGCCTCGGTGCCGGTGTGCCACGCGAAGAGGTAGCCCTCGCGGGTGCCGACGACGACCTCGATGGTGCCGTCGCCGTCGATGTCGCCCACGGCCGGCGAGGCGATCACCCACTGCCCGGTGAGCTTGGGCCAGCCCACGGGCTGCTCGCCGTCGGCGTTCCAGGCGTGCACGATGAAGCCGCCCGAGCCGGTGATCGCCTCCATGCGGCGGTCGCCGTCGATGTCGACCACGGCGGGGTTGGCGAAGAACTGCAGGTCTTCCACCATGCGCGGGAAGCCCGGCAAGAAGTCGCCGGTCACCCCGCTCCAGCCGCCGAGGGCGTGGTCGAAGTCGTGCCGGACGCCGTCTTCCTCGGTGCCGCGGGCGTAGTCGAAGCCGGCCGCGCCGTTGACGATGTCGGGCACGCCGTCGCCGTCGAGGTCGCCGATGCTCGGGCTGTTGATGAGCGGGAAGATCGTGGTGTCGGAGACGTTGCTGCCCGCGCCGTACACCGAGAGCGCCGACTTGGTCTTGAAGAAATCGGTGCCGTCGCCATGCACGATCTCCACGTCGCCCGCGAGGCCGTGCGTCACCACCTCGACGACACCGTCGCCATCGAGGTCGACCAGCGCGGCCGAGTTGGGCACGCCCTGGCCCACCATGGGGAGCACGTCGACAAACAGTCCATACAGCCGAATCGGCCAGCCCGGCATCACCTGTCCCGTGCCGTCGACCGCGTAGAGGGCGGCGTGTTCCTCGGTGACCGTCTCGTTGGTGCCGATCACGATGTCGTCGCGACCGTCACCGTCGATGTCGCCGATCGCGGGCGAGGCCACGATTCGCCGCCGGTCGAGCACCTCGTCGGGCCAGGCCAGGCGCACGGGGAAGCCGGGGGTGTAGCTGCCGTCAATCTCCCAGGCATAGAGTTGCTGGTCGCCGGCGCCGAGCACGATCTCCAGCGCGCCGTCGCCGTCGATGTCGCCCAGGGCGGGGGAGGAGAAGAAGCTGTCGGCGAGGCTATCGTCTTCATCGGTGTAGGTGACCGGCTCGCTCGCCACCGGGAAGCCGGGCCACTCCGCGCCGTCGGCGCCAAACACGTGGACCATGCCTCGGAAGGTGGCCACCACCACCTCCAGTGCGCCGTCGCCGTCGAGGTCGGCCACGGCCGGGGTGGCGGTGATCGGCGCGTACACGTCGGCGCCGATCGCCGTCCAACCCGCGGAGGCCCGGTGGTGGGCGGGGTTGGCGGGGTCGAGCTCGGGGAGGTGCTCGGTGTGGACGGGCCAGCCGAAAAGCTCGGAGCCGTCGGCGCGGATCGCGTGGACCCAGCCGCCGCCATCGGCCTGGATCACCTCGGCGGCGCCGTCGCCGTCGAGATCGGCAAGGGCGGGCGACGCCTCCAGCGAGTGAGGCAGCTCGACCGGCCAGCCGGCCACGGCGTCGGGGTCGTGGTGCACGTAGAAGGAAGTTCGCGCGGTGGTGCTGCGGCCCTTGTCGTCGGTGACGACCAGGCGCAACTGCACGGTGGCGGCGTTGGCGTTGAGCTCGCGATCCACCGGGCTGGCGCCTCTCGGGGGGTCGATGACCGTCACCTCGAAGTCGGGGAGCGTGAAGTCGGCGATGGGGCCGTCGAGCGCGCCGTTGCCGCTGTCGATCTGGGTCCACTCGGTGGGCTCGAGGCCGAGTCCGTAGCTCAAGCTCCACGACGCCACCTCGCCCCGGCTGGTGGCAAGGCCGGACACGGTGATGCTGGGGGTGGCCACGGGGTCGATCCAGTCGTACCAGGCAGGCTCGGTGAGCTCGGCCACCGGGGGTACCTCGCCCAGCGAGGCGGCCAGCACCGCGTTGTAGGCGTTGACCCGTCCCCAGCCGCTCCAGGCGTCCCAGCCGGTCCTGGTGGGGTAGCGGCTCGGGTCGTCCGGCAAGGCGATGTCGTCGGCGCCCCCGGACAACAGCGCGTGCAACTCGCCGGGCGTGGGTGTCCAGCCCGCGTCGCGCGCGGCGCTGATCACGAGGCCGGTGATGCCCGAGGTTACCCCGGTGGCACCGGACGAACAGTTGGTCGACGAGGCGCTGCCGTCGAGCCGGACGCCGTGGTTGGTACAGTTGGAGTAGGCGAGGAAGCTGGTGGAGTCATCGGCGTGCTCGCCATTGTAGACAATCGCGTGCACGTAGAAGGTGTGCGCCGCCATGCCCGGGGGGTTGGGGTGGTAGGCGGTCTCGTCGGCGGCGCTGCCGATGGTGAGCGTCCCCATGTCCCAGGCGTAGTCGATGGCGGCCTCGACGGTGGCCGTCTGTTGCACCGCGCCGGCCGCCACCAGCGCCACGTCGGCGCCGCTGTCGACCGCGAACACCAGCCCCGAGCCGAAGGTGGAGCCGTCGACCACGAAGCTGTCGCCCACCCGGATGGGCAGCACCACGCAGTTCGGGCAGGTGCCGATGTCGCCCCCGTCGTTGCCCTCGGCGGCGGCGTCCTCCGACTCGCCGGTGCCGTGGCCGAAGCGCACGTCGTCGTAGGGGTTGTTGTCGTCCCACTGGAAGTCCCAGCCGCAGATGTCGTCGACATAGGCGTTGGCGTCGTCGTCGATGCCGTCGGAGAAGGTGGCGATGAGGTCGGAAGGGTCGAGCAGGTGGTCGGCGGCGTCGTCGCCGGCGGTGATGTCCACCCGGCTGTCACCGTCGTAGTCGGCGATGGTCAGCGCGCCGTCGCCGTTCTTGTCGTGCTCCTCGCTGCCCTCGGGCGGCGGCAACTCGCTCGCGTTGAGCACGAACTTGCGCACCACGTCGGGGTCGTCCCAGTGCACGCCGGAGTCGATCACCGCGATCACCACGTCGGTGCGGCCGGTGGTCACCCGGAAGGCGCGGTCGACCCACATGCCTGGGCCCATGCCCTCCTCCTCGGCGGCGTCGAGCGCCACGCCCCAGGACGCGGGGATGTAGGAGAGGAAGTTCCAGAGGTTCTCCACCTCGGAAGGACAGAGGTCGGGCCGGTCGGGCTCGCCGCACTGGGGGTAGGTGGGGAGGGGGAACTCCGCGAGGGCGAGGCCGATGAGCATCAACATGCCGCCCCGGCTATCCTCGCCGCCCCCGTGTTTCGCGTCCTGCTCGTGCTCCTCGCCGCTCCCGGCTGCGCCGCTTGGGATGGCGCGTGTGGTGTCGACGACGACGGCGTGCTCTATGGCGACTCGCTTCACGCCTTCACCCTCGACATCCCCGACCCAGGCGCCCTGGCCGACAGCTCGCGCGAGGACAGCGAGGACACCCCGGGCACGTTCTCGTGGGACGGCGCGGACTGGCCGGCCGAGGTTCGGCTCAAGGGCGGGCACAGCTTCCAGCCCATCGAGGACAAGCCCGCCTTCAAGGTCGACCTCGGCGAGGGACGTGTCGACGGCGCGCGTCGCTTGACGCTCAACAACATGGTGCAAGACGCCTCGGCCCTCTCCGAGCGTGCCAGCTACGCGCTCTACGCGGCGCTGGGGGTGCCGGCACCGCGCCACGCCTACGCTTGCCTCGTGGTCAACGGCGAGGACAAGGGTCTCTACAGCGTGGTGGAGACGCTCGACGAGCTGTGGATGGCCCACCAGGGCGGCACCGCGCTCTACGAGAGCGATGGCTTCGCCGACCTGACGGCGGATCTGGTGGGTGGCTTCACCGAGGAAGAGGGCGAGGCCGATCTCGACGCGCTAGTCGCGGTGATCGAGCTCGACGGCGTGCCGACGGTGCTCGAACGGGACTTCCATCCCTCGGTCTACGCCATGCTCGCCGGGGAGCTGCTCCTCGGCAACCCCGACGGCTACGCCAGCAACGTGAACAACTACCTGTTGTTGCTCGCCGACGAGCGCTGGACGCTGGCGCCCTGGGGACAGGACTTCAACCTGCGTTTCCGCTACGGCGTGACGCACCCGATCTCGGGCCTGGGCGCGGGCCCCGGGGTGCTCTACACCGGCTGCGTGGCCGACACGGCCTGCGCCGCGCGACTGGAGTCCGCGATTGTCGAGGGTCGCGACACGTGGTTGGATCGCTTGCCCGGCGTCGCCGAGGATGCCCTGGCCGTCGTGGGCGAGGCGGCGCGGCTCGATCCCCTCGATCCCTACGACGAGGAGAAGGTGGCGGCGGCCCAGGATCGCGCGCTGGCCTTCCTGCGCGAGCGTCCCGCCGTGGTGGCGGCCGAGCTGGGGATCTGAGCGGTTAGCTCGGGGGCATGGCGAGCTTCACCTCCTCACACGCGGAAACCCGCGCCCTGCCCGTGTCGCCGGCCCAGGCGGCGGAACGTTTCGCCGAGCCGGCGCGGCAGGCGAGCTGTCACCCGGAGCTGGCCGAGGCCACCGTCCTCGACGCCGCGCGCGTGCGCATGGCCATGAAAGAGATGTCGCATGGTCCGGTCAAGTTCTCGGGGCGCTACACGCTGAGTTTCGCCCGCGACGGCAACGACGTGACCTGGGCCTCGTCCGACGGCAACCTCCACGTGCTGGGCCGCGCCCACTTCCATCCTGCCCCGGGGGGCTGCACGATGGACTTCAGGGAGGAGGTCCGGCTGGAACTCGAGCTCAACCGCGTGCTGGCCGGCGTCATCCGTCCCGTCGCGGAGGCGATGATGAAGAAGGGCATGCGCGGCTTCGTGGAGCGCATGTCGGCGTCGATCGCCTCGGCCTAGCGCCGCCGCCCGAACCCATCCCGAGGCTCGATCCCGGGCAGTTGCACCACCTCGGTTGAGCTCCCCGCCTCGGCTGCCGCGAAGATCGCCAGCGCGCGATCGATGGCGCCGTCGCCGCGCACCGTCACCACGAGGTTGCCGCGCCGCGCCAGCACGAAGCCGTCGTCGCCGAGCGACTCGTCGCCCACGCCGGCGGCCGGCAGGCCAGCCCGCAGGGTGGCCGAGGAGAAGGCGTAGGCCTCGCGGGCCTCCGCCTCGCCCGGGTACCAGGCCACCGTCGCGAAACCGCCGGGCGCCGGGGCCTTCCAGGTGTCGGTGCCAAGGATGGGCGTGGGCTCGCCGAGGCCCAGCGACGCGGCGCGGCTCATGCGCACGCCGGACACCGGATCGGCGGCCAGGGCGAGGGACAAGAGCAGCGTGATCATTGCATCGTCCCCTGCGACTGGTAGTCGTAGCTGGTCCGGTCGGGGCTGAGCCGCTCGAGGTACTCGGAGGGCGCCACCGCCTGGACCATCATCAGCGCGTTGGGCTCGGAGCCCGGGTCGTCGTCGCCGTCGAGGGCGAGGGTGGCGTCCCACACCGCGCCGAGGGTTTCTGACACCGTCACCGCGTGGTAGTTGAAACTACAGCCGCCGTTGCCGAAGGGGCAGTGGGTGTAGTCATCGCCGCCGATGGCGAGGATGTAGTTGAGGTCGAAGCTCCAGCCGATGATCGCGTACTCGGCCAGGGCGCCGATCATGTTGCCGTAGGCCACGATGATGCCGGCACAATCGGTGCAGTTCACCGTGGTGCCGTAGCGGAGGTCGATGAAGGCCGACATGTCGAAGCTGGCGCGCTCCCAGTCGTTGCGCACGTAGGTGGTGTAGGCGCTGGCGCCGTAGCGAGTGTCGTATTCGAGGCCGAGGTCCTCGTACACCCAGTTCACCAGCGCGTCGAGCGCGGCCTCGCGCGTGGGCGCGGTGCCCTCGATGGCGCGCAGGGCGGGGTCGATGGCCGCCACCCAGGGCCGGTAGAGGTCGCCCTCCTCGTACCAGGTGGGTCCGTCGAGCACGCGGTACACGCGCATCGGCACGGCGAGGGTGTTGACCGGGTAGGTGGCGCCGCTGGCGCCGGTCGACACCACCTGGAGGGACAGGGTTTCCTCGGTGACGCCGAGCGTGCTGCCGATCGCCGCGTCGCGCTGCAGGGTGACGGTGCCGGAGGCGGGGCTACCGTCGATCACCGTCCAGCCCTCGGCCACCACCGAGAGCTCGCCCTCGTCGAGGTTGGCGGCCCCTAGCTCGCTCTGCTCACCGAAGGCCAGGGTGAGGATGGGCCGGCTGTCCCAGCGGTAGGCCAGGGGTTCGCCCTCGCCCGTGGCGGGGAGGCCGAGCGCGGCGCCCACGGCAGGCAGGCTCGTTGGCCTGCCGTCGCGGTCGATGCTCGACACCGCCGAGAACGGCTCGGTGGCCACCTGGGCCTTGCCGGCGCGATGCCAGTACAGCGGCACCCGCAGCGCGCTGGCGCCGCCGTCGTCGCCGGCCCGGGCGTCGACCAGGCCGGCGCGCACCACGGCGAGCGTGGTCGTGGCCTCGCCCACCTCTACCGTGTATGTTCCTGTCGCGACCAAGTCGCCATCGCTGTCCCGGCCGTCCCAGCCCGGTGCCCCCACGCCCTCGCGGACCATCGTCCCCTCGCTGTCGAGGATGCGCGCCGTGTTCCCGGCGTCGCTGTCGAAGGTCCAAGTGAGCCCCGACAACGGGTCGAAAGCGGGGGCGGCGACGATCGCGGGCGGGCCGCTCTCGTCCCCGAGGTCGATGTTGGCGGCGGAGCAAGCGAGGAGCAGCAGCATCGGCGGCACCGTAGCCCCGCCGCGCTCGCCTCGGTTGCAAAGCTCGCGTCACGTGGCGCGCCGTGACGATGCGGTGACAGCGCACCACTACAAGGCTCCGCATGCACGTTGCTGCCGAGCGCCCCGAGAACCTGTTCCGGTCGAGCTACCACGTCCTGTCATCGATCGCGACGCTCATCCTGCTGGAGATGGTGCTGTCGCGCGAGCAGGCGGTGTGGGTGGCCACCGGCTTCGCGACGTTCGCGTGGACCTGCGAGCTGTCGCGTCGCCACGTGCCCGGCGTCAACGACATCCTGATGCGCCTGCTCGGCCCCATCGCGCACCGCCACGAGTGGCACCGGGTCAACAGCGCCACCTGGTACACCACCGGCCTCGCGTTCATCGCGCCGGTCTTCGCCACGCCCACGCTGGCGCTCGCCCTCGTGTGCGCGGGCCTTGGCGACCCGGCGGCGGGCTTCATCGGCCGCCGCTACGGGCAAACCAAGCTGGTCAACGGGCGCTCGCTCGAGGGCACCATCGCCTACGCCGTGGCCTCCTTCCTCGGCTGTCTCGCGGTGCTCGCCCTGTGGCACGGCAACATCCCGCCCTCGCGCGGCCTCCTCGCCGCCAGCGTGGCCGCCGTGACCGGCGCGCTCACCGAGCTGTTTGCCACCCGGGTCGACGACAACTTCATCGTGCCCATCACCGTGTCGCTGGCGGTGGGCGTGGTGTTCGGTGGGATGGTCTAGCCGGGATAGCGTCGGCGGATGACGCTCCTGCTGCTGTTCGCCTGCGTCAAACAAGACACTGGCGACCCCGTGCTCTACCCCTTCCCCGAGGGCTTTCGCTGGGGGGCCGCCAGCGCCGCCCACCAGGTGGAGGGGGGCAACACCAACAACAACTGGTACCAGTTCGAGACCTTGCCCGAGTTCGCGGGCAAGACCGCCGAGCCAAGCGGCGCCGCCACCGAGTTCTACACGCGCTACGAGGCCGACTTCGACCTGCTCGAGCGCATGGGCGCCGACGTGTTCCGGCTGTCGATCGAGTGGTCGCGTGTGGAGCCAAGTCGCGACACGTGGGACGAGGCCGAGTGGACCCACTACCGCGAGGTGATCGAGGCCCTACGCGCGCGCGGCATCGAGCCCATGGTCACGCTGCATCACTTCACCGACCCCATCTGGCTCAACGACCTGTCCGACCTCGACTGCGCGGCGGGCCCCACCGACAGCAACATGTGCGGGTGGACCAACCCCGAGGCCCCGGCCGAGTTCGCCGAGTTCAGCGGGGAGGCGGCCACCCGGCTCGGCGACCTCGTCGACGAGTGGAGCACCTTCAACGAGCCCGGTGGCTACGTGCTCTCCGGCTACCTCGGCGGCGCCTTCCCCCCCGGCTACAGCAACCTGACCGTCGACGGCATCCAGGAAAACGTCATCCCGGTGATCGAGGCCCTCGCCACCGCCAACGCGCTGGCCTACGACGCGGTGAAGGCGGCCGACCGCACTGACGCCAACAGCGACAACGTGATCGCCCACGTGGGCTTCACCAACTCGATCCAGTGGATCGTCCCCCTCGACGAAGACAATCCCGACGACGTGGCCGCCGCCGAGCGCATCCAGGCGCTCTACGGCTACGCCCTCCCCGACGCGGTGATCCTCGGCATGCTCGACCGCGACCTCGATGGCGCCCCCGAGGAAGAACACCCGGAGTGGGCCAACAAGTGCGACCTTCTCGGCTACCAGTACTACTACCGGATGCCGGTGAAGTACCAGGCCTCCTTCCCGCCGGTCGAGGCCATCCCCTGTGACGCATCGGTGTTGGAAGCGCTGGGCATGTCGCTCTCCGACTTCGGCTGTCCCGAGCCGCATCCCGACGACATCACCCAGATGGGCTACGAGCACTACGCGCCGGGCCTTGGCTTGCTCGCGGAGCCGATGGCCGAGCGTTACCCCGGCGTTCAACTCCGCGTCACCGAGGCGGGCATCGCCACCACCAGCGGGAAACGCCGGGCCGAGAGCATCGTGCGCCAGCTCGTCGGCCTGCACGCCGCCATCGAGGACGGGCAACCGGTCGACGGCTACATCCACTGGTCGCTCACCGACAACTTCGAGTGGGCCGAGGGCTTCCGCCCGCGCTTCGGCCTCTACTCGGTGGACTACGACACCATGGAGCGCAGCGCCACCGAGGGCGCCACCGTGCTCGGCCAGATCATCGAGGACAACGGCATCCGCCAGTCGGTGTACGACGCCTACGGCGTGGGCGAGCACCTGAGCCCCGGCGAGTAGCGACGGGTTACAGCTGGTTTCTCCTCCGGATGCTCACCATGGCGGCCGGGAGACGGTGAAACACTCCTCGCGGCTCTCGTCGAGCTCGATCACCGCCTCGAGCCGGGCGTCGGCTCGCCCGTCCACCTCGCTGCCCATCACGACACTCGTGGCATGGGGCAACGGCAGACACGTGCTCGGCCGCCAGCGATTAGATCTCCGGTCTGGCGCAGAGCCCGAGGAAAGGACGACCGGCGTCGGCGCAGGCGAGGAGCCGGATCACCTCTTCCGGTTCTCTTTCTGGAGCCACTTCCGCAGGGGCTCGAAGTAGGCCACCATCGCCCGGGTGGACAACTCCTCACCGGTGGCGTCTTTCAGCACCTCGCGCCAGTCCTCGGTGGCGCCCTTCTCCAGCACGCCCTTGATGAAGGCGCCGGCTTCCTTGCTGCCGTAGTAGTTGCAGTCGTGAGGGTCTTGCTTGAGGATCTTCTTGGCGATGTGCTCGTGCAGCTGGTACTTGATGACCGTCGCGAGCGCGTAGTCGTAGTACTGCGCCGGGTCGTCGTTGATGTGGGTCTTGGTGCAGGCGTCGCAGAGGGCGGGGTCGGTCAGGCGCGCCTTGTCGGGCACGGCGATGCCCTGGTACTGCGACACGATCTCCCACCAGCGTTTCTGCCACTGGTCGGCGGGGAGGTTCTTCTCGTAGAGCTCGTACTCGAAGCGGCTCATCGTGCCGGTGGCGAAGGGGACGAAGGCCACCGTCTGTTCGAGCGCCTCGGCGAGCAGCACCTGCGTGGGATCGCTCTTGTGTTTCTTCGGCAAGATCCCCAGCTGTTTGAGGTAGCTGGGCTGGAACGCGGCCACGTTGGCCAGCTCGCCGATGCCCTCGTGAAACGCCCGGTTGGCGCCCTTGCGCAGCGTGAGCGGCACCTCGGGACGGGTGTAGCTGATGTAGTAGTAGATGTGTCCCAGCTCGTGGTGGCTGGTGCCAAACCACTGGCTGTCGGGCTCCACGCTCATCAACGAGCGAATGTCCTGCTTCAGGTCCATGTGCCAGGCCGAGGCGTGGCTGTTCTTGTGTCGCGACTGCCCATCGGGCACCGGGTAGAGGTCGGACTTCTCCCAGAATGACTTCGGCAGCTCGGGGAAGCCCATCGACACGTAGAATTGCTCGGAGGACTCGATGATCCACTCCGGCGACTTGTCCTCGAAGTAGGGGTCGAGGTCGGCGCTCTGCACGAGCCCGCCCCACTCCTGGCCCCAGCGATTGGGCAGCCAGTGGGCGGGGATGTCGCCCTCGGGCACCGGCTGGCCGTACTTCTTGGCGAGCTGGCGCTTGGCCCAGGTGTGGAGTTCCTTGTAGAGCGGCGCCATGTCCTTGTTCAGCTGGTCGAGCAGCGCCATCATCTCGTCGGCGCTCATGCCGTACTCCGACACCTGGTAGCCGAAGTAGGAGCTGAAGCCGCTCGCCTTGGCCACGCCATTGCGCAGCTCGCGCAGCTCGCCGAGCCCGGCCTTGAGCGGAACGCCGATCTCCTTCGACGTGGTCCAGACCTTCAGCCGCTTCGCCGCGTCGGTCTCGGCTTGCAGCATGCCGTCGATGTCGTTGGCGCTGAGGGCCTGGGCGCACTTGCCGTCGGCGCCGCGCGCCTCCATGCAGTACTCGAAACCGTCCTGGGCCGCGCCCTGCCGGGCCTCGGCCGCGATGCGCCTGTTCACCAGCTCCGTCTGGTCGCCCGGCGCCTCGCCGGCCGCGTAGAGGATGGCGTCGAGCTGCCGCAGTTGCAGGGGCGTGATCTCCTTCTCCCGCCCCCGCCACTGGCGAGCGCGCTCGATGATGTGGGGATCGCCCACGAAGGCGGCGGTGGCCTGCGAGGCGGCCTCGCGGCGTCCCTGGTTGAGGTCGCTCACGTCGGTGGCGGCCTGCCAGCTGGCCTCGGCGTCGAGCGCGTAGAGCCGGGAGAGGAGAGAGTCGTAGAGGTCGAGGAAGCGCTGGGCGCCGTCGTCAGCGTGGGCCAGGGTGGCGAGGAGGAGGAGCATCGGCGCGGGCTATCCCGACGAGGGCTCCACGGTCATCCGGTGGACCTCGCGTCCGTGGCCGTCGTGGAAGGCCACCGTCAGCGCGCGACTCTTCGCGTCGATCTCGACGATGCCGTACCACTGCATGCCGTCCGAGGGCGGGTTGGCCCCCGCGATGCGCTCGGAGAGCGACACCCGCTCGCACCGGGGACCGAAGGTGTCGTCGAGGGCGTTGGGGTTGAAGGTGCCCGCGTGGAGGGGGCCCGCGAGGAACTCCCAGAAGGGGTCGAAGTCCTTGAACTGCGCGCGGGACGGCTCGTAGCGGGTGGCCGCCGCGTAGTGCAGGTCGGCGGTGACCCACGCCACGTCGCGCACGCCCTCGTGCTGGAGGTGCGCGAGGACGTCGGCGATCTCCAGCTCCCGGCCCATGGCCTCGCCGTTACCATTACAGGCGTTGTCCCATGCCTCCTTGCCGTCGGCGGAGGCGATGCCCAGCGGCATGTCGCAGGCGACGATCTTCCAAGCGGCCCGGGAGCGCGACAACCCCTGCTTCAGCCAGTCCCGCTGCACCGGCCCCAGCCAGGACGCGCCGGGGCCGTACGTCTTGTCGCGACCGGCGGAGTTCGGTCCCCGGTGCGAGCGCGTGTCGAGCACGAAGAGATCGAGCAGCGGCCCGTAAGCGATCTTCCGGTAGATCTTGTCGCCCCCGATTGGGGTGTACTCGGCCCCAGGCGAAGCGCACGTTGCGTCCCCGCGACGGTGGCAGGAAGCTCCCCAGCATCCATTCCTCCGTGGGACCGGTACGCGCCCGCCAGTACACGCGATCGTGGTGCCACCGCTGCTTCACGCTCACGCGGGCGGTGAAGTCGGTGTCGGCGCTCGCCACGGGGCCGCCCGCGCGCCTGGCATGGCGAAACTCGGGGTTGTCTGCCTACTCGACCTCGAGCTGGCCCTCGATGCGCCCGCGAGCCCAGAAGGTGGCGCCCTTGCCGTGCACGTCGCCAACGGCGAGGGCGCGAGGGTTGAGCCGCTCGGTGGTGTCGGCCCAGCCCAGCCGCGGGAGGAAGATCGAGGCCGAGGCCCCGGCGAGCAACTGGCGGCGGCTGGGACGCATGACCCAAGCGTACTACCGGGTCCCGAGGATCTCCACGTCGAGCACGCCGGCCAGCGTGTCGCCGCGGGTGGCGCCCGCCTCGCTGAAGCTGAGCGTGCCGTTGCCCAGGTAGGCCACGGTCTGCCACTGGTCGCTCGTGTTGCTGTCGAGGTACATGATCACGCCCTCGGCGTCGTGACCGTCGAGCGAGAGCGACGCGCCATCCACGAGGAGTGACTTGTCGAAGACGGCATAGGGGGCCACGTACACTCCCGGCGCGATCTCGCTGACCGTGAGCCAGATGGCCCGACCATCGTCGATGATACCGGCTGATACACCGTCCTGAGTCGATGGGTACTCGACACCGTCGAATAGGTAGTAGGTGTCGGCCTCGCCAGCGGTCCACACGTCGCCATTGGGGTAGCTGCCCCAGGTGGTGCTGAAACTCACCTGGGCCTCGCCGACCGTTTCCCAGCACACTTCCCCGCGCAGGTCGGCGGCCTCGGCGCCCCGCGCCATGCCGTCGCGCACGTCGTCGGCGCGCAGCTCCACGATCGTGCGCGTGGCCTCGATACCGGTACGCATCGACTTGCCGTCATGCTCGGCCACCAGCTCGGCCCAGGCGTCGATCTGGGCCACCTTCTCGGTGCCATCCCAGGCCGCGTCGAGCTGTCGCGACAGCTCGGCCTCGTACAGCCCGCGGCCCTCGTCGTGGAGGAAGAGGCGATGGGCGAGCGCGCTGAGGGTGCCCACCCAGGCGTTGGCGCCGTCGTTGCCCCAGAAGGGCTCGCGCTGGTCGAAGGCGGCGTCGGGGCCGCTGGCGATGAAGCGGAGGCGCCCATCGCCGGGGAGCGCATAGGCGTAGAAGTTGTTGGTGTTGGCGTTGTAGCCGTCCCAGTGACCGGCGATGGACTCTGCCGCCCAGAACGTGAAGAAGGCGTCGAGGTCGATGACCGCGTCGAGCGCGTCGAGGAGCGCGCTGTCGCTGGCCTCGAGCGCCTCGGTGACGGCCTCGAGCTCGGCCCCGGTGGTGTCGTCGGTCTCGTACTCGAAGGTCTGGGTCCAGCCCTCGCGGAAGTCGGAGAGGGTGCCCTCGTACATCGCGGTGGGCCACTCGCCGCTACGCCGCACCACCAGCTCCTCGTCGATGTTCTCGGTGTGGGCGTAGATGCCCAGGTCTTCGCCGTTGACCACCACGTGGGCCAGCGCGCATCGTGGCGCCACGAGGCCGGCCTCGCTGAACCATTGGTGCGCGAGACAGGTGCGCATGCGGCTCGGATCCTGGCGGCCGTTGTTGAACACCAGCTTCTCCAGGCCGAAGAATCGCTGGTCGTCGACATACTCGCCCACGTCGATCTTGAGCGAGGGCCGGTCGGAAACGACCGAGCCGATCAGGCCCTTCTTGCGGACGCCCACCTCGCCCATGGCCTCGCCGTCGAGCCAGGCCTCGCCGGGGAAGTAGGTGTAGGGGCTGGGCCAGGGCCCATCCATGCACGCCTCGCCCATGAGGTCGTAGTAGGTACGCTCTTGCGCGCGGAGCTCGGCCCAGTCATCGGGGTCGAGCTCGACCACCAGCTCGTGAAGCGCGCTCACGTCGAAGAGCGCGTCGGCCTCGGCTCCCCCCTGGACCTCGTCGCTGGCCGCGGGCTCGCCGCTGTCGAACGACACGGTCTGGTCGGCGCAGGCGAGGAGGAGGAGCATCGACACGAGGGTATGACACGCCAGGGGCGGGGGCGTGAAAGGAAATCGTGGGGGCGCTACCGCCCTTGGCGCGGGCGCCGGCTTCCAAAGCGTGGGTGACCGTGTACCCGGCCATTGGGCCGATCCCCACGGCAGCGCTAGGCCGCGAGTCGAGACCGCGACAATTTTCCGTCGTGGCTCAAACCCCCGGCTCACCGCCCATACGCCCGCCTCCACAGCTCGTCCGGCAACGGCGACACGTATCGCCGTGCATCCCCCTCCGGGTGCCGGAACCCGATCACCTGGGCGTGCAACGCGAGCCGAGAAAACCTCGCTCCACCATAGAGATCGTCCCCGAGGATGGGAAACCCCAGGTGAGCGAGGTGCAGCCGCACCTGGTGGGTGCGACCGGTTTCCAGCCGGGCCTCGACCACTGATACATCGCCCGATGTATCAGCCACCCGGAAGTGAGTGACAGCGGGCTTTCCCCCGGCAACCACGCCGCGTCGTCCGTCGCCCTTGCGTCCCAGCGGCGCATCCACGGTCGGCTCCCCCCGGAAACGCCCGCGCACCAGCGCGAGGTAGCGCCGCTCCACGCTGTGCTCCTCGAGCTGGGCCTTCAGGTCGAGCTGGCAACGCTCATCGCGCGCCACCAGCAACAGCCCCGAGGTGCCCTCGTCGATGCGATGCACCGGCAGCGCCTGCCCGAGCCACCGCGCCACCTGCGAGAGCACACTCGGCTCGCGTCGCCCCGGCGCGGGCACGCTGAGCAGCCCGGAGGGCTTGTAGACCACCGCCAGCCGCGCGTCGTGGGCCACCGCCGCCGCGTCGCGACCGGGCGCGTGCGCGGGCCGCGACGCGAGCACCCGCACCTCGTCCGCCTCCACCTCCCGCCCCATGTCGGCCACTGGCGTGTGCCCGAGCCACACCCGCCCCTGGCCCGCGAGCTTCCGCGCCTCCCGTAGCTCGTGCCCGCGTTGCCGCAGGACCTCCCCGAGCGTGGTCATGGCAGTCCCGATCCGCCGCGCCTGCAGATCGGCGCCTCGCGAAAGTTGGAGGCCGCGCTCGTCCCGCCCGCAGCGGGGCACGGCCAACGCGATCGAGCCACCCGGTCCCCAGTGGAAGACTGGGGGTGGTGCCCCTGGCGCGCCGGCCCGCTTGCCGGGCCGGTCGACGGGGGCGACAGGACCTCCCGGGGGACCTCCCGTGTCGCGACACAGGGCCGAGCACGGCCGACCAAGGTGACGCGTACGGGGTTCATGCCACAGTGACGGCTAGTTCTTCGCCGCCAGCGCTGTCCCGTAGATCTCCTCGCTGGTGGCCACCCGCATGTTGGCCGCCGCCCACTGCACCCAGCGCTCGTACGCCCCCCAGATAGCTTCTTTCTCCCGCCGGTTCCGGCTCTTCGACACGTCCACCCCGGTGAGCGGGTAGGCCGGCTGCCGGATCGTCTTCTTGGTGCGGTCGGTGTAGTACGAGAGCGTCCACCCCTCGGGGCCGGAGCGCTCGAAGTTGTTCTCGTGGATGAGCGACGTGACGTACGGCGTGCGACCGAGCGTCCACGACTTGAGCGCCTCCCGCATCCTCGGCAGCGGGTCGTAGTTGTCGGGGTCGGACTCCACGCGGTTCCACCAGAAGTCGTTGCGGTCGCCCCAGCGGGTGATGTTGATGTCGCCCGGTCGCTCCAGCAGCGTGCCGTACCACGTGAAGGGGTCGGCCTTTGGGGAGCTCGACGCGTGCGTGGTGATCACGCACTTCGCGCCCATCGAGGCGAACACCTCCATCGCCGCCTCGCGCACGCCGGCGTTGCCGACGCTCAGGCCCACGCACGAGGGCGCGCGGCCGAAGGTGTTCTTCACCAGCGTGTAGCCGCCGATGGTGCCGGTCTTGAGCTCGCCGGTGGCCATGTCCTGCGCGTAGGTCTCGTACTGCTTGATGACGGCAACCTTCTGCTCCTTGGTACGCAGCGCCGAGAGGGGCGCGGTGAAGCCGTCGGCCAGGGGGTGCGGCGCGCGGACGTGGTAGCTGATCCCCATGTCGCGTAGCGCGCTCACCGCGTCGCTGCGCTCGCTGACGTAGGCCTGCGTGATCGGGCCGGTGAGGTAGAAGTCGCCCTTGACCCCGTACTTCCGAAAGATCCCCGCGGCGCGGATGACGGTGTCGGCGCTCTCGTCCACGTGGGTGTGGTCGTGGGTGTTCATCACGAAGGTGATGGTGGGACGGTCGCTGGCCTCGGCGAGCTGCACGAGGAGAAAGCTGAGGACCGCAGACATCGGGGGCTCCGGGGAAACGGCGGGGGCGGCAGTGGTACGCCGTGCGCACCGTGAAGCTTCGACGCCAACAGGGGAGGGGGCGTGAGCCGCGCGGGGCCGGCAGGCGAGGGCCAAGTAGCACGCGGGCGCACCCTCGTGGACCGCGGCGGCACCTTCACCGACGTGGTGGTGGAGTCGAAGGATGGGAAGCTCGACGCGAGGAAGGTGCGTTCCGACATGGCCGTGGTCGGCCGCCTCGCGACGGGGCCGCTCTGCTTCGGCACCACGGTGGTGACCAACGCGCTGCTCGAGGGCAAGGCCGCGCGCGTGCTGCTCGTCGTGTCGCGGGGCCTCGGCGATCTCCCGGCGCTCGGCGACATGGCGCGCCCCGATCTCTTCGACGCCGACGCTCGCCGTCGTGCATGGCCCGGCCTGCGCGTGGTGGAGGTGGGGGGACGGATCGACGCCGACGGGTGCGAGGTCGAGCCGCTGGAGATCCCCGCGTTGCCGCTCGACGGCGTCGAGGCGGTGGCGGTGGTGCTGCACAACGCGCCGCTCAACCCGGCGCACGAGTGCGCCCTGCGCGAGGCCCTGCCCCCGCGTCTCCACGCGGTACTGAGCCACGAGTTGGTTCCCTCGCTCGGTCTCGTGTCGCGACTTGAAACAACATTGCTCGACGCGGCGGTCGGCCCGGTGCTGCGTGCGGCCCTCGAACGCGACGAGATCCCCGCCGGCGCCCACGCCATCCGCTCCGATGCCAGCCTGTGTGCCGCGGCTCGCTTGCGTGCGCCCGACGCGGTGCTGAGCGGCCCGGCCGGCGGGGTGCTCGCGGTGCGTCACGTGGCCGAGCGGGTGGGGGCTCGACTGGCGGTGGGCCTCGACATGGGCGGCACCTCTACCGACGTGTGCCTGGTGGAGCCGGGCCCGCTGCGCTACCGGGGGGGCGACTCGGTGGTCGCGGGGCGCCGCTTGCGGAGACCGGCGCTCGACGTGGAGACCATCGCCGCCGGCGGTGGATCCATCCTCGGTCACGACGGCGTGGCCTACACCGTGGGACCGGCCTCGGCCGGCGCGCACCCCGGGCCGCAGGCCTTCGGCAAGGGCGGGCCGCCCACCCTCACCGACGCCGCGATCGAGCTGGGCCTCGTGGACCCTGATACATTCGACCCTCCTATCGATGTGTCACGTGTATCACTGCCCGGCCCCGCCGAGGCCTACGTCGACATCGCCCGGGAGAGCATGGCCGCCGCCGTTCGCCGACTCGCCCTCGCGCGAGGCGTCGATCTCGAGGGCGCGGTGCTCGTGTCTTACGGCGGCGCTGCGGGCCAGCACGCCTGCGCGGTGGCCGAGAAGCTCGGCCTCGGGCGCGTGGTGGTACACGCGCTCGCATCGGTGATGAGCGCCTTCGGACAGCGTTTTGCTCGTGCCGAGGAGGAGCGTTCGCGCCCCCTGTGGCGGCCACTGGCCGAGGCCTGGCCCCGGGTGGTCGCGCTGTGGGACGAGCTCGCGGCGGCGCTGGCCGGCTGGCCCGAGCGCAGCTGCTGGGTGGAACTACGCTACGCGGGCACGGAGTCGTCGCTGCGGGTGGAGGGCGGCTCGGCGATCGAGGTGGCGCGTGCCTTCGAGGCCGAGCACGCGCGCCGCTTCGGCTTCGCGCGACCGGAACTGCCGGTGGAGGTGGTCCAGGTTGGCGCGAGGGGCCGGGAGGCTGGACTCCCCGGCGACTACACGGTGGCGTGGCCGGAGGGTGTCCCCGGGCAGGTGGTGGGCCCCTGCTCGCTCGGGCTGGCCGGCACGACGCTGGTGGTGCCGGCGGGTTGGCGCGGGCGCCGGGACGGCCCGCTGCTGGTGCTCGATCACCAGCAGCCGCGGCCCCGCGCCGAGGCCACCGACGAGGCCCTGTCGCTCGCGCTGTGGTCCAGCCGTTTCTCGGGCATCGCCGCCGAGGCGGGCGAGGTGCTCCGGGGTCTCGCGCGGTCGGTGAACATCCGCGAGCGCCTGGACTTCTCGTGCGCGATCTTCGACGAGGCGGGCACGCTGGTGGCCAACGCCCCCCACGTGCCGGTACACCTCGGCGCGATGGGGGCCACGGTGCGCGACCTCATCGGGAGCGGCCTGCCGCTGCCGGGAGGGGCCTCTTGGCTCACCAACGACCCGGCGGCGGGGGGCTCGCACCTGCCCGATCTCACCGTGGTCAACCGGGCGGGCCGCTGGTTCGTGGCCTCGCGCGCGCACCACGTCGACGTGGGCGGGAGCACGCCCGGCTCGATGCCGCCGCGGTCGCGAGCGCTCGCCGACGAGGGGCGGGTATTCCGTCGCGTGCCGCTCCTGGTCGACGGGGGCTTTCGCTGCCCCGATCTCGCTGGTTGTCGCGACATGGTGACGGTCGAGGCCGACCTCCGGGCGCAGGTGGCCTGCAACCTTCACATGGCCCGGCGCCTCGCCGACTTCGACCCCGTCGACGTGAGCCAGTGGATGGGCCGGCTGGTGGCGGCGGTGGAGAGGGCGGCGGGCGAGGTCTTGCCCCGCCTCGAGGGCGAGGCCGCTGACGAGATCGACGGCGTCGTGCTGCGGGTGCGCGTGCGCGGCGCGTGTTTCGACTTCTCGGGCAGCGGCGGTCCTCACGCGGGCAACCTCAACGCGCCGTCCTGCGTGGTGCGCGCGGCGGTGATCTACGTCCTTCGCTGCTTGCTCGGTCGCGACTTGCCGCTGAACGAGGGGCTGTTGCGCGCGGTGGACATACGGGTGCCGCCCGGCTCCATCCTCGACCCGCCGCCCGGCGCGGCGGTGGTGGGTGGGAACGTGGAGACCTCGCAGCGGCTCGTCGACCTGCTCCTGCGCGCCACGGGACAGCGCGCCGCGTCGCAAGGGACGATGAACAACCTGAGTCTCGGCGGCGAGGGCTGGGCCTACTACGAGACCCTCGGCGGCGGCCTCGGCGCCTCCGCGTCTGGACCCGGGGCCAGCGGCCTGCAGGTACACATGACCAACACCCGCGCCACCGACCCGGAGGTGCTCGAGGCGCGCCTGCCGCTGCGCGTGCGCAGCTTTCGCCTTCGCCCCGCGAGCGGTGGCGGCGGACTCCACGCCGGCGGCAACGGCGTCGAGCGGGAGATCGAGCTGCTCGCCCCGGCCACGGCGTCGCTTCTCGCCGCGTGGCGCCCCGGCGGTGCGCCCGGGCTGCAGGGCGGGGGCCCGGGGCTCCCAGGCGAGGCGTGGATCCAGCGCGAGGGCGCGTGGGCCCGCTGGAACGGCGACACCGTCTCGCTCTCGCCCGGCAGCCGCGTGCGCGTGTCGACCCCGGGCGGCGGCGGCTGGGGCGCGAGCTAAGCCCCGGATCCACCGGGTCCTCCACCGCGCCGGCCAGGTCGGCCGCGATGGCGAGGGAGCAGAGGACGCTGGTTATTCCCCTATTGGACCTTGGATCGGCCCCGGGTGCGTGGCGCGGGTGTCCATCTGGCGCAGGCGGCGGGCGAGCAGGGCGGCCAGGAACTGGTAGAAACGCAGCCCAAGACCGTTGTCTCGCTCCGTGAGCGCGAACACGTCCTCGGGCCTCAGGTGAAGCAACTCTCCCTCGTCGGTCCCCACGACGTCCGCGCTGGCGGCCCCCGACTCCAGGAAGCTCATCTCCCCGAAGATCTGCTCGGCGCCGAGCTCGCCCAGATCCAGCTCCCCCGCGCGCACCCGCACGCGACCCCGCTCCACGAGCCAGAGCCCCGCCCCGCGCGTCCCTTCGCTCAGCAGCAGCTCACCGGCCTGGAATGGACGTCGCCAGCCTACTTCGCGGATGCGTTCCCGGTCCTCGGGGCCCAGGTAGCGGCGCCAAGCCTCGGAGGAGTTCTGGGCTTCGGGGGCGGGCACGCAGGCGGCGGTGGACTCCTGCACCCGCTGGTCCATCTGGGCCTCGAAGAGGGCCACGCGGTCGGTGTCCAGGGGGACCACACCCCCGGTGGAGGTGTAGCCGGAGGGCTCTTCCCCGGGATCGCCCCGAAGATAGCTGGCGCCCCGGGCCTTGTGGACGAGGCGCCAGTTGCGCAAGGCGAGCACGCAGGCGTTGAGCTCCCCGACGAGGCGCCCGTCTCCGCTGGCGGCGACGAAGCCCCGCAGCCGGCCGGCCCGCGTGTCGACAACCTCGAGAAAGTCCTGGTGGACCTTGGGAAGGTAACGCCGACTGTGGCGCACGGATCGGCCCATGGGGCTGGCCGCGGAGACGCCGAGCAGGGCGTCCAGGGCCTGGAGGCAGCCCACCTGGGGGCCGCTGGCCCCCTCCAGCGGACCCTCTCCCTCGTCCAGGCCCCAGATGGTGGTGGGCTGGATCAGGGTGAGGAATTGCCCCGGGCGAAGGTGGCCGCGCTGGATGTTGCGCTTGAAAGGCTCCCCCAGGCTGGCCAGGTCCGCGCGCAGGCGCTCGAGCAGGAAGAGCACCCGCAGTCGGTCCCCCCCGGCGCAGGCGCCGACCAACTCCACGAGGGTGCGCAGGCAGGCGGTGCCCCGCGCCTCCGTCTCCACGCCGGTGGCCAGGAAGGCCGCCAGGGCCTCGTCGTCGGGCGCCCGCAGCCAGCCCACCGCCGGGCGCAGACGCGCTGCGACCAGCTCCTCCACCTCGTAGGCGCCGCCGGGACGGCCACCGTCAAGCTGGAAGTTGCACAAGACCATGCTGTTGAGGTTTCCCACCCGGGGATGGCCCCGGTCCCGGCAGAGCGCGCTCCAGAGCCGATCCAGGGCCGGGGGCAGGGCGCAGCGCGCGCGCTCGTAGTCCTCGCGCCTGGGCGGCGCCCGCCGCCAACGGGCACAATGGGCCAGCACGGAGAGCACCGTCATCAGACGGTCCCGTTCGGGGGTGTCTAGGGCGTCCCAGGAGGCCCCGCGTAGCGCCTCCCCATCGAAGAGCGCCCAGATCCAGGGCTCCACGTCCCCGTCGCCGTGGTATCGCTCGGGGAGCTCCGCCACGGCCGCGTCGAGAAGGTCGAAGGGGGGCGGCAGGCGGTGGGCGGGCAGGCGCGCGGGCAGGAAGCCGTTGGGTCCCAGGGCCGCGAAAGCCGCATCCAGAGCGTTTTCTCGTAAATCTCCGCGTTTCACGGCCTCTCCTCCCCGTCCGCGCCCCGCGCCGCCCCCCGAAAGCCACGGTATTCGCCGCCCGCGCCCGCGCCGGTCCGCGCGGGTCCTGATGCTACCGAACGCGGTATTACCCTGGCGCCGTCCCACCCAGCACCCCCGGCCACCGCGCGCAAAACGCCGCCCGCTGGGCCGAATGGCTCGTGGCGAAGGCAGCTGTCCACAGCTGATAACCGAGGGAGAAATCGCACCATGACCGTATTCGGAGAGAACGCCACCTCGGACAGCAGGGGGCGCAAGGCGGCGCGGGCTGAAAATCGGGGTCGAGAGCGCCGTACGAGGAGTGGTCGGAGGGCGAGGAGGCTCGGTGGCAGGGCGCGGACCGGGTCGTTACGGGTACCGTAGGAGGGGGTCATGTTTCCTTTCCTCCCGACGCGCGTGCTGCCGACGAAGCCGACGGCCTGAATGCCCGGGTGGTCGGCGATGGGGATAGATGGGATGACGCGGCCGGTGCTCCAAGTGGAGCACATCGTTTATCCTGAGACGAGCAATCGCTCAACGGAGTCACCGGCCCTGAACGAGCATAGCACCTTGACCGTGGGGATCGAGCTGGGGGACCGTCGGTCCACGGCGTGCGTCGACGGGGCCGGGGTCGTTGTCCGCTGGTTCGAGTTCCCGATGACGCCGGAGGGCGTTCGGGAGGCCCTCACGAACCAGGGCTTCGGGCGGGCGGCGATGGAGGCCGGTGCGCAGTCGGGGTGGGTGACGCGCGAGCTCCGGAAGCTCGGGTACGAGCCGCTGGTGGCGAACCCGCGGAAGCTGAAGGCGATCAGCGCCAACGAGCGGAAGAGCGACCGGAACGACGCGTTGCTGCTCGCCCGCCTCGCGGTGGCGGACGCGTCGCTGCTCTACCCGATCCGCCAC
>VGRE01000006.1 GCA_016875435.1 Deltaproteobacteria bacterium
CCTCCCATGGGTGGACCGCCCCCGTCGAGCACTCGAGGCTCCGGGGGCGGTCGTATTTTTGGCCGCGCGACGTCGTAAATGCATTGTGTTTGTATTTTGCGGTGCCGCTTGACGTCGGCAGCCGTTTTCGATTCGGCGTGCAGGTGACGGACGTCCGTCGCCGGGTCGGGTGGCCGACGCTGTAATTCCAGTCACTTGGCGGTGGCACGCCTCTGGCACTCGGCGCGGCGCGGAGGCGAGTGCCGTGGTGGATGTCAACAATCGATATCGCGTGGGGGGCACCGTCTACGGCGCGGTCCTCTGCGGCGTGGAGGCGGTTCGCGTGGAGGTGGAGGTCGACCTCCTCCGCCGCTTGCCGTGCGTGGTGATCGTCGGCTTGCCCTCGCCCAGCGTGCGGGAGTCTGCCGAGCGCGTGCGCTCGGCGATCCAGGGGGCGGGCCTCGAGTTCCCGCGGAGCCGGGTGGTCATCAGCATGGCTCCGGCCAGCCTGCGCAAGGAGGGCACCGGTTTCGACCTGCCCGTGGCCATCGGCATTCTCGCCGCTCACGGCGTGGTGCGGGCCGAGGCGGCGAGCCGGTGGCTACTCGGGGGAGAGCTCGCGCTCTCGGGCCTGCTGCGCCCGGTCCGCGGTGCGCTGGCGATGGCCTGCCTGGCCCGCGAGCAGGGCATGGCCGGGCTCATCGTGCCCGAGGAGAACGGTGCCGAGGCGGCGCTGGTGCCGGGGCTCGAGGTGCGCGTCGCGCGCACGCTGCTCGATGTCGTCCAGCACCTCAACGGCGACGCGGAGCTTCCTGCGCCAGCGGAGGGGGAGCGCGTGCCGGAGGCGTCGCCGCTCGACCTGCGCGACGTGCGCGACCAGCCTCTCGCTCGCCTCGCACTGGAGGTGGCGGCTGCGGGTGGACACAACTTGCTGCTGGAGGGCCCGCCCGGCTGCGGGAAGACCATGCTCGCCGCTCGGCTGCCCGGGATCCTGCCCCCCCTCTCCCCGGAAGAAGCGCTCGAGTGCACCCGCATCCACTCGGTCGCCGGCTTGCGCAGCGAGGGCCAGGGCATGATCGGGTCGCGGCCCTTCCGCGCGCCGCACCACTCCGTGTCCACCGTCGGCTTGCTCGGCGGGGCGGACTTGCGCCCCGGCGAGGCCTCGCTCGCCCACAACGGCGTGCTGTTCCTCGACGAGTTCCCCGAGTTTAGGCGCGACATCCGCGAGGGCCTCCGGGGGCCCCTGGAAGACCGCCGAATCGTGCTCACCCGCGCCTCCGGAACGGTCTCGTTCCCGGCGGGCTTCTCGCTCGTGGCGGCGGCCAACCGGTGCCCCTGCGGGTACTTCGGGCACCCGCGGCAGGCCTGCCGTTGCTCGCCGCCCGAGCGACAGCGCTACCGCAGTCGCCTTTCCGGCCCCATCCTCGACCGGATCGACTGCCGGCTCCTGCTGTCGCCGGTCGCAGCGGACGCCCAGTTCGACGGCCGCGAGGGCGAGGCATCGGCCGCCGTGCGGGCTCGCGTGGTGTCGGCCCGGGCGAGGCAGTCGGTGCGCAACGGGCCGGGGGTGAACAACGCCGCGCTCCCCGCCGACCAGCTCGCGAGCCGGGTACTCGCCAGCCCGGCGGCGCTCTCGGCGCTGGTCGATCACGTCGACCGCGCGGGGACCAGCGCCCGGGCTGCCAAGCGCGTGCTCCGCGTCGCCCGCACCGTGGCCGACATCGAGGGCGCCGTGCACGTGGAGCCCTGCCACCTCGAGTCGGCGCTGCGCCTCCGCGTGGACGGCCTGCCCGAGGAGGCGCCGTGAGCCCTTCCTGCGAGAGCGCCGTCGTCGAGCTGGTGGTCGATCGCGTGGAAGACGGCGTGGCCGCCGTCGAGGTTCCCGGTGGCCAGGTGGTCGACGTCCTCGCGCTGGTGCTCCCCGCCTCCCTGCGGGAGGGCGACCGGGTCCATGTGTGCGTCGTCGAGGCGCCCCGCAACTTCTCCAGCTCGCGGGGGGCCCTCGGGCGCCTGGTGCGGGCGGAGTTTCCCCACAACCCAAAGGAGTCAACGTGTCTGAAGAAATGATGAACAAGAAAGCGGCCCTGCTGGCGGCGATGGCCGGCATCGAGAAGGCCTTCGGCAAGGGCGCGGTGATGCGTCTCGACGGTCCGCCCGAGGCGGTGGAAGTGATCCCCACGGGCAGCATCGGCCTCGACCTCGCCCTCGGCGTCGGCGGCTACCCGCGCGGGCGCATCGTGGAGATCTATGGTCCCGAGGCCAGCGGCAAGACCACGCTCACCCTGCACGCGATGGCGGAAGTGCAGCGCCTCGGCGGCACGGCGGCCTTCGTCGATGCCGAGCACGCGCTCGATCCTAGCTACGCGAGTCGCCTCGGCGTGAGGCTGCCCGACCTCGTGGTGTCGCAGCCCGACAGCGGCGAGCAGGCCCTCGACATCGTCGAGGCCTTCGTGCGCTCCTCGGCCGTCGACCTCGTGGTCGTCGACTCGGTGGCCGCGCTCGTGCCGCAGGTGGAGCTGGAGGGCGAGATGAGCGACGCGCAGGTGGGCGTTCAGGCCCGGATGATGTCCAAGGCGATGCGCAAGCTCACGGGAATGGCGTCGCGCAGCAAGACCACGGTCATCTTCATCAACCAGGTGCGCCAGAAGATTGGCGTCAGCTTTGGCCCGAGCGAGGTGACCACGGGCGGCAATGCGCTGAAGTACTACGCCTCGGTGCGCGTCGACGTCCGCCGCATCGGCCAGGTGAAGACGGGCGAGGAAGTCGGCGGCAACCGCACGCGGGTGAAGATCGTCAAGAACAAGCTGGCGCCGCCGTTCCGCAGCGTGGAGTTCGACCTGCTCTTCGGCAAGGGCATCAACAACACGGCCGAGCTGCTCGACCTCGCCGAGTCGCAGGGCGTGGTGTCGAAGTCGGGGGCCTGGTTCTCGCTCGGCGAGACCAAGCTCGGTTGCGGCCGCGAGAAGGCGATGGAGACGATCGACGGCAGCCCGGAGATCGCCGCCCGCCTGCGCGCCCTGATCCGCCCCGACCGGCTCGCGCTCGCGCCGCCTGCCGAGGCCTAGTCCCCCCCGCGCGCGGGCGTCACCAGGCGCCCGCGCCTCGTCTCGTCGACGATGGCGCCAGCCTCGGCCACCAGCGTGCCCCCGGCGTACACCTGGTCGGGCTTCGGCGCCACCCGCTGGCCCACGAAGGCGCTCCAGCCCACGCGCGAGAGCACCTGCGCCGCCGTGAAGCGCACCAGCTCCTTCTCTGAGAACACCAGTAGGTCGGCGTCGAAGCCTACCTCCACGCGACCCTTTCGCGCGAAGCCGAAGATCCGGGCCGGGTTCTCCGCGCACAGCTGCACCACGCGCTCCATCGGGATGCGACCCTGCTTCACGGCGGCAACCAGGAGCGGGAAGGTCGTCTCGACCCCGGGCATGCCCGAGGGCGCGCTCGCGTAGTCCCGGTCTTTCTCCTCGCGCGTGTGGGGGGCGTGGTCGCTACCCACCGTGTCGACGAGGCCGCGCTTGAGCGCCGCCCACATCGCCCGCCGGTCGACTTCTGGCCGGATGGGCGGGTTGACCTTGCCGAAGTTGCCGAGATCAGTGTTGGTGGACAGCCAGAGGTGGTGCGGGGACACCTCGGTGGTGATCGGGAGGCGGCCGCGCACGGGCTCGAGCACCTCGAGCTCGGCGGCCGTCGACACGTGGCAGACGTGCACGGGCCGGGGGTGGGCGCGAGTGAGCTCGACGAGGCGCGCCACCGCCGCCCGGGCGGCCTCGGCCGGACGGCTGTCGTGGTGGCTGGGGGGCGTGCGACCTGCCCAGGACTCGCGGTAGCGCTCCAGCACGCGCTCGTCCTCGGCATGGACGCCCATCAGCGCGCGGGTGTGCTCGAAGAAGCGCACGAGCGTGGCGTCGTCGACGAGGAGGGGACCGGTCGATGCCCCCATGAACACCTTGATGCCGCAGGCGAGTGGCGCCGGCCCGTCGGCGAGCGCGCGGGCCTCGTCGACGTTGCCGGCGGCCGCGCCCACCCAGATCCCGAAGTCGGCGAGCGAGCGCGCCTCGGCGAGCGCGCGCTTCTCGGCGAAGTCGGCGCGCGTGAGCGTGGGCGGGCTCGTGTTGGGCATGTCACAGACGGTGGTCACGCCGCCCGACACCGCCGCGCGCGAGCCGCTCAGCCAGTCTTCCTTGGCGGGGTGGCCCGGGTCGCGGAAGTGAACGTGGGTATCGACGAGGCCGGGGACGATGAACCGCCCGATCGCCGAGATCGTCCGGCGGGCAGGCCCCCCGGGTCGCGAGCCGATGTACACGACGCGCCCGTCTTCCACGCAGATGTCGGCTACCCGCCGCCCCTTGCCGCTGATGAGCGTCCCGTCTTCGATGACCAGATCGTACACGGAAGATCCCGTCGCGACTGCAGATGTAACCGATCCGCCGACCTGGGGCGCGATATGGCGTGCGGCCGATGGTCGACCGCCTGCTGCTCCTCGCCGGCCCTCCCTTCGGGCCCGCGCTCTTCCGGGGCGTGGAAGCTCGCTTGCGCACGCTCGCGCCATCCCTCCGCGTCGAGAGCGCTGCCGTCCCGCGAGGCGACGGCCCGCCCTTCGCGCCGGAGGCCGCGGGGGCGCTGGTCTTCGCGCATGGCCTCGCCATCCCGGCGGCCCTGCGGTCGGGGGCCGGGGCGCTCATCCTCTCGAATGGGCCGATCACCCGCCTGGATCCAGCCACGCGCTCGCTCGCCGCCCTCGGTCCCCTGCTCGCGCCGCTGCTGCATCCCGCGCCGTGGCTGCGCTGGTTGCGCTCCTCGGCGGGTCTTCGACGCGCCGTGGCGAACCCCTACGCGATGGACCGCGACACGGTTGCCGCGCTCTGCGGTCCCGCCGTCGCCGATCGCGAGGGGCGCCGGCTGGTGGCGGCGTACCTGCGGTGGCTGCCGAGCGCCGTGCCCGGCCCCGCTGCCGAGTGCCCGACCTGGGCGCTCTGGGGAGACGAGGACGTGCTATATCCAACCTCAGAGGCTGATTTATTCGATGCGCAGGCGAGTGGTGGACGCGTGACCTGGCTGCCGGGCGGGCGCTTCTTGCACCCGGAGGAGCTCCCCTGGGCCGTGGCCGATGCCGTCCTCGCCCGGGCGCGGGAACTCGCGGTTCCCGGTGCCGGGGCACTGCCCACGGCACCCATGTCGCGATCGGACGGGAGTCGCCCGGGCTCGACGAAGTCGACAAACTCAAATAGCTTCGGTGAACATGTATAGTTCATCGGATCGCCGCCGCGTGGCACGCGGCTTGCAACGGTGGCTGGGCGGAGACGCTGTTGCTGGCAGCGGGCAGGCTCACCCCCGCCCGCCCCGCCGCAGGGGGCGCCCGGTTTGGAGGCCGGGCGCCCCCGCCCCCGGCGGGAACCCGCGATGAGCGGTATCGACTTGGCCTCGCTTGCCCGGCGCGTCGAGCTCGACACGTCGGTGGTGGAGCGCATGGCGCACGCGCGCGACCTGTGGCCCCGGTCCACGCTTTCCCTGGTCGAGGGGGCGCTTCCACCCTCGCCGGCGCTGGTGGCGTTCCCGGCGGACGAGGAGCAGGTGCGCGCCGCGCTGGACTGGGCGGTGGTCAACCGTGTCGCCGTGATTCCCTGGGGCGCCGGCAGCGGCGTGTGCGGGGCGGCGGCGGGAATGGCCGGCTCGCTGGTGCTCGACATGAAGCGGATGGCGCGGGTGGGCGAGGTCGACGCGGCGACGGCCACCGTGCGGGTGCAACCTGGCGTTCTCGGGCAGCACTTCGAGGACGCCCTCGAGCGGCAGGGCTGGGCCTGCCGTCACAGTCCCTCGTCGATCTGGTGCTCGACCGTGGGCGGCTGGGCCGCCTCACGCTCGGCAGGGCAGTTCTCGAGTCGCTACGGCAAGTTCGACGACATGGTCGCGGCCACTCGCGTCGTGGCGCCGGCCCGCACCTACCGGACCGGCCTGTGGTGCGACGGCGCCGACCTCCACCCGTGGGTGCTCGGGGGTGAGGGCGCGCTCGGTGTCATCACCGAGCTGCTGGTGCGCGTGGTGCCCGTCCCCGGGGCGCGGTGGCTCCGCGGCTACCGTTTCCCCTCGGTGGCCGCCGCGTGGACGGCGATGCGAGAACTGATGCAAGCGGAGCTACACCCCTGCGTGTTGCGTCTCTACGACGCCGTCGACACGCGGGTGGGCGGCCGGGGCAAGGGCGCGCGCTCGTCCCCGGGGATCCTCAAGGGCCTCACCACGCTGGTCACCGGCGAGATGAGCCTGCGGCTGCCGCTGTCGCTGCCACGACTGCTCAACGCGCTGGCGCGCTGGGGGGGCGAGGAGTGTGTGCTGGTGGCGGGCTGGGAAGGCGACCCCCGGGTCGTCGAGATCCTGTCGCGACATGGACACGATATCCTCACGCGCGAGGGCGCCGACCTCGGCGCCGAGCCGGGAGAGCACTGGTACGCCCACCGCCACGACGTGTCCTACAAGCTCGCGCCCATCTTCTCGCGAGGCGCTTTCGCCGACACGATGGAGGTGGCCTCGACGTGGTCGCGGCTCCCGCAACTCGACCGGGCGGTGCGCGCCGCGCTCGGCGAGGAGTGCTTCGTGATGGCGCACTACTCCCACGCCTACCGCGAGGGATGTAGCATCTACTTCACCTTTGCCGGGGCAGGAAACCTCGACGTGTACGACCGCACATGGGCGCGCGCCCTCATCGCCGCCGCTTCCGCGGGCGGCACGGTGGCCCATCACCACGGCGTGGGCCAGGCGAAGATGGAGGCCTGTGCGCGCGAGATGGCCGGGATCAGCAAGGCCTTCCACGAACTGAAGCGCGACCTCGACCCGCTGGGCATCCTCATCCCGGGCCGACTCTTCCCCGAGGTCGACCTGCCCAACCCGGCTGCGCCCGCCCCGAGTCTCGACCCGCTGTCGCAGGTGGCCACGCTGCCGGCGCAGCAAGGCGCTCCCGAGCGCGACGCCGCCCTCGCCCGCGAGGGCTGGGCGCTTCGCTATCCGACGGAGCTGCCGCTCTCCCGCAGCCTCGCCGGTCCGCGCCCGCCCTGGGACACGCGGCTGCTCGGCGCGAGCGTGATCGGCGACGACGGGCGGCGCGTGGTCTTCGTCGACGTGCCGCGCTCGGGCGCCGGCCCCGACCCTCGCGCGAGCTTTCCCGCCCGAGCCTACGAGACGGTGACGGTCCCCATCGTGCGCCTCGCCGACGACGCGTTCACCGTCGATACCCTCGCTCAGGACGTGCGGCCCGCCCGCCGCGTCGGCACCGGCTGGGAGATCCGCGGTCCGGCGGCGCCGGAGCTGGCGCGCCTCTGCCAGGTGCCGGAGACCAGCACGTGACGCCCACGCTCGACACCTGCGCCTATTGCCCGCGCCTGTGCCGCCACGTCTGCCCGGTGGCGGTGGCCACGGCGCGCGAGTCGGCGACGCCCACCGCGATGGCCAGCATGGCGCTCCTACACCGGCTCGGGAAGATCGACGCCGCCACCGCGCTGGCGGGTACGGCGCTCTGCAGCGGCTGCGGTGCCTGCGAGCGGCACTGCCACCATCACGTGCCCTTCCCCACCCTCCTGCGCAGCTTCCGCGCCGAGCTCGGCGTCCTGCCCCCCGAGGCCCCGGCGATCGCGCTCGCGCCCGGGCTGCCCGCCGAGCTGCCTCGGTTCCGAACCTGCGCCGAGGGTGCGGACGGCACCGACGGGGCGCCGGCCTGCTGCGGGCACCGTGACGGCTTCCCGGAGGCGCAGCCCGAGGCGGCGCGGATGATGGCCGAGGCGGTGACGCGGCACTTCGCGGGCCAGCGATTTTCCTGTGCCAGCTCTTCTTGCGCGCGCTGGCTCGCCCAGCATGGCGCGCAGGTGGTGGCGCCGACCGACACTCCATTTGCCTAGGGCTTCATCATGCGAACCGACGACGGCCACGGTGCCCGCAACCGCTCCGAGAGACTCCTGCTCATCGCCAACCCGCGCGCCGGAGGCGGCCGGGCCGGCGCCCGCCGCGCGCAGATCGAAGCAGCGGCGACGCGGGCCTTCGAGCAGGTGGAAATCGTGTGGACCGAGGCTCCGGGGCACGCCACGGAGCTGGCGCGGGCGCGGGTCCGGCCGGGCGACGTGGTCGCGGCACTCGGTGGCGACGGCACCTGCAACGAGGTGGTGAACGGGCTGATGGACGACACCGGCCCGCGCGAGCCCAGCGCCATCTTCACCACGATCCCCTTCGGCACGGGCGGCGACTTCGTGCGGAGCCTGGAGATCCCGAGCCGCCTCGAGGATGCGCTCTGGGTGGCGGCAACGGGCACCACGGTGCACGTCGACGTGGGGCACGTGGCGTGGGAGAGCGGGGCCACCCGATGGTTCATCAACGTGGCCGGCGCGGGCGCCAACGCCGAGGTGTGCGAGCGCGTGAACCGGTCCGGGAAGCGCTGGGGTGGCACGCTCACATTCCTCTGCGCCATCCTCGCCACCGTGCGCGACTTCAAGCCCTTGACGACACAATGGCGCTGGCAAGGGCCATCAGGAACCGGTGAGGTTGAAGCTCCCGCCTTGGCGGCATTTGTTGCTAATGCGCACTACTGTGGTGCAGGACTGTGGGTTGGGCGCGACGGATCGATGGCCGACGGCGCCCTCGACGTGACCCTGATTCCCCCGCTGACGCTCGTCCAGGCGCTCGGCGCGCTGTTCCACGCCCGCACCGGGCGCCTCGAGAACATACCCGGCGCGATCCGCTTCCGTGCCGATACCATCGATATGGTAGGGGTATTGCCCATCGAGACCGATGGCGAGCCACGGGGGCCCGGCCCCGCCCGGTTCAGCCTGCGGCGCGGCGCCTTGCAGGTGAGGGGGGCCTGGCTTCGACCTCCGTTCTCAAATTGAGATTTATAATAATTTACATTTCACTCAAATGCGAGAAATCCTCATTGCGCCGTTGCCATCCGTGAGCAAACTTGGATAGATGAGGTGACCGGAACGAAAGGACTCCGCGCCTTTCTCCCCGGGGGCGTCGCGTTCGCGCGCCCGCGCCCTCCTGGACCCCCAGGAGAGCACGGTCTCGAGAATTTGCGTCTTTTGCAGTAAACCTCATTTCACGCAGCAAGGAGCCCACCATGAACAAGGCCGATCTCACCGAGCAGCTCTCCGTCAAGGCCGCGATCCCCAAGATCCGCGCCGCCCAGTACGTCAACATCATGATGGACACCATCCAGAACGCGCTCACCAAGGGCGAGAAGGTCACCATCTCCGACTTCGGCACATTCACCGTGTCGCAGCGCCGCCAGTTCAAGGGCCACAACCCGAAGAACGGCAAGGTGATCCAGGTCCCCTCGCGCCGCATCCCGGTGTTCCGCGCCGGCAAGGGCCTCAAGGAAGCGTTGAACCCGTAACAGGGTTTTTCGGGGGCGCCGGCCCATCGCCCGGTGCCCGTCGCAGATCGCGGTCGCTTCGCCGGTGGGGCCCTAGCCTCGTCGGCGTCGCGCTTTTCGGTGTCCCCGCTTTCTTGACCACCCCCCACCCCCGCGCATAGCAACTCCCGGATGATGGACGTCGACACGCTGCCGCCCCCGCTGTTCCGCGCCGCCACGGCCCGGTTGCCCTCCCGCTACGGTGATTTCAGCGTCGTGGCCTTCGAGCGTCCCGACACCGGCGAGGAGTTCGGCGTGGTGGTACGGGGCAACCTCGACGGCGCGGAGGCCGTGCCGGTCCGCCTGCACTCGGAGTGCTTCACCGGCGACGTGATGGGCAGCCTCAAGTGCGACTGCCGCGACCAGCTCGAGGCGGCGCTCTCCTTCATCGGCCGCGCCGACAAGGGGGCGGTGGTCTACCTGCCCCAGGAGGGCCGAGGCATCGGCCTCGCCAACAAGATCCGGGCGTACGCCCTTCAAGACCAGGGCATGGACACCGTCGAGGCCAACCTCGCGCTGGGCTTCCCCGACGACATGCGCCGCTACGACGTGGCCGCGGAGATCCTTCGCCAGCTTGGTGCCCGCTCCGTCGTGTTGTTGACCAACAACCCGTCGAAGGTGGCGGGCGTGGTGCGCGCGGGGCTGCCGGTGGTGGGGCAGATCCCGCTGCGGGCCACGCCCAACGTCCACAACCTCACCTACCTCGACACGAAGCGCGCCAAGTCCGGGCACCTGCTCTAGCTGGCGGGCCACTGCGGATATTGCCGTTATCGCCGCCTTCGTCGACAGGGCGTTGACATCCCAGGGGAGCGACGGCTAACCTGCCGGCGCGCCGTCCCTGGCGCGGAGGTTCTCCCAATGGCCGCTCGTCCCGTCCTGCCGCTGGTTGGTCCACTGCTCGTCCTCGCTGCTTGCAATGGCGACACGATCACCACGGTGGCCACGCCGTACCCCGACATGAAGCTGTCACAAGACCAGCTCGAGTTCGGCAAGCTCGAGTGGGGAGAGACGCAGTCGCGCACGGTGGTCCTGTCGAACGAGGGCTTCGTCATCGAGAACGACGTGCTCCGTGGCATGGATATGGGCGTGGGCTCCCACGAGGACAGTCGCGGGGGCATCGACATCGGTCCCGGCATGGCAGGCAGCTTTACCGTGGCGTGGAATGAAGACGACATCGAGTGCGACCCGCTCTACGCCGGCAGCGAGAGCGCGGGCGACGGCGAGGGGACGTCGCCCGACGCCAAGGCTGACTCGGGCGGTGGCGGTGGCGGTGGTAACGATAGCGAGGGTGGCGGCAGCGGCGGCGACTCCGACGGCGGCCCGACCGACTCCGGCGATGGCGGCGGCGAAGGCTACCTGTTCCTGCTCCCGCCTTCCTGCTCCATCCCCATCACCGTCAAGTTCTCCCCCGCCGACGTGGGCGACGTCTGGGGCTCGCTGTTGATCGACAGCGTGCAGGCCGCCACCCCGGTCGACGACAACGGCGAACCGACCGACGAGCTGCCCGAGTACCTGCGCGATCCAGTCAACTGGTCGCAGCAGGTGTGGCTGCACGGCGAAGCTGAGAATGGCCAGGGCGCCGTGGTGGTGTCGCCGCGCAACTGGGATTTCGGCTACGTCTACCCGGGCGGCGAGGAGGCCGAGCCGGCCCGCGTTGCCATCAGCAACGTCGGCACCGGCGAGATCACCGTGGGTAGCGCGACCCTGACCGCCGACTGCGACGGCGCCTTCGCCATCACCTCGGAGACCATCTCCAACCGCGTGCTGGCCGCCGGCGAGAGCACCCTCGTCGAGGTTGCCTACACCCCCGACAACACCGACGCCGCCTACTGCGAGATGGAGGTCACCAGCAACGACGCGGCCAACAGCCTCGTGTCGGTCACCCTCAAGGGCAACAGCGGCGCCGACCCCGACAACACGCCCCCCACCGCCGCCGTGCGCTGGCCGGAGCCGGGCTACGAGTACAACAGCCCGAGCCCGCTCGACCTGGAGATCAACGTCTTCGACAAGAACCAGCCGGCCGACTCGCTCACCTGCCGGGTGAAGAGCATGCTCCAGGGAGCCAACATCGCCGACTGCACGCCCAGCGACGCCTCCGGGCACGTGGTGTTGTCCATCCCGAGAGACAGCTTCAACACCGGTGTCGACACGCTGACCGTGGTGGTCACCGACGCGGAAGGCATCTCGGCCGAGGCGAGCGTGTCGGTGCTGGTGAACACCGCCTACCCCGACAGCGACGACGACGGCGACGGCTTCGGCGTCGAGTCCGACCCGCCTGACTGCGACGACCACAACCGCGACAGCTACCCTGAGGCGGCCGAGGTCTTCGACGGCGAGGACAACGACTGCGACGGCGTGACCGACGAGGGCACCGAGGGCTACGACGACGACGGCGACGCCGTGACCGAGGCCGAGGGCGACTGCAACGACTACAACGCCCAGGTGTACCCGGGCGCGCCCGAGCGGGCCGACAGCGTCGATAACGACTGCGACGGCCGCACCGACGAGACCACCTCGCTCTACGACGACGACGGCGACGGCTTCGCCGAGGTGAACCTCGACTGCAACGACGCCGACCCCGACGTTAGCCCGGCGGCCACGGAGATCTGCGACGGCATCGACAACGACTGCGACGGCCTGGAGGACAGCGCCGACGGCTGCATCTCGACCGACAGCGAGCCCATCGTGGTGGGCACGCCTCGCCCCTCGCAGAATGCCTGCATGGAAGGCGAGAGCATCGCGCTCAGCGCCGAGGTCTTCGACGCCGACGGGCAGGCCACCACCTACCTCTGGGGCGACGACAAGAGTACCAACGGCTTCGACAACGCGACGGCCCAGACGGTGAACTGGACGTGTCCGCAGCTGGAGGATGGCATCTCGGGGCGCAACTACACGCTCTTCGTGCTCGCCACCGACCTCGACGGCCAGCAGGTGTGGGGGTACACCGTCGTGACCGTCTACCCCGACGATCATGGCCTCTACGACGACTACGAGGTGACCACCGTCACCGAGGGCAGCGGCTGCGGCTGGAGCGCAGGGGGCGGCGCCGCCAGCGCCGTGGGCGTGCTTGGCCTCGCCGCCCTGCTGCGCCGTCGCCGGTCCGACTAGGCCGCCCCAGGCCTGTCGCAGGGCGTGGGGCAGGCGTGTCCCACGCGCCGCGGATTTCCCGCCTCCGGCCGTCCGGCACGGGGATTGCCTGTGCTAGCGTAGCCCCATGCGTCCCTCCCGCGGCCAGAGCGCGACCGAGCTGGCGATCGCCCTGCCGATCGTGCTGGGACTGTTGTTCGCCGTGGTGGAGCTGGGCTTCTGGTTCGGCGGCACCCACTACGCCAACTACGCGGCCTTCGCCGGCGCGCGAGCCCAGCAGGTGGGGGGCAACCCCGAGGCGGCGGTGAGCGCGCTGCTCGATGGGCGGGCCACCCGCGACGCCACCGCCCGCGCCGACGGCAGCGCCGTGCGGGTCGACATGCCCTGGGAGGCCGACCTCCCCTTCGTGAGCGGCATTGGCGACTTGTCCTACGACGTGACCGTGGTCGCGGGCCCCGACGAGGAGGGCTACGAGGGACTCTCGGGCGATCGCGCCGGTCGCTATGGCGACAACAACTGCCGGGGTCGCTGTTGAGGCGCGCGCGCCACCGCCGGGGCGCCGCCGCCATCCTCGTGGCGCTCTGCCTGATGTCACTGATGCTGGTGGCGGCCTTCTCCACCAACATGGGCATCGCGGTCAACGACAGGATCCGCATGCAGGAGGCGGCCGACCTCTCCACCTACGCGGTGGCCTACAGCGAGGCGGCCTCGCTCAACGAGCTGACGCTGCTGAACCAGCAGATTGCCAAGGAGGCGCAGGACTGCCGCGACACCCTGTGGAATGGCGGCGCGCCGTGGTCCACTCCCTGCAACTGCGGGATGACCGATCCGCAGGCCGAGATCGAGATGCAGCTGTGCAAGGTCCGCATCGACCTCGCCATCGAGGACTTCGTGCGGCGGGCGCAGTACGACGAGACCGTCCGGGAGGCGCTGAAAGCTGGTTACGCGACCGCAGGCGCAAACTTCACGGGGACGGAGTCGCAGACGAGCTTCTTCCACGACGTGAAAGGCAGCCCCACGGCCCGCGGCACCTACAATGTGATCTGGTCCACGAGCACCCTCGGCGGTGACAACAAGACGCCCTCGATCGCGGACTTCCGCCAGATCGCCGAGACCGCCTTCAACTACCGATTCAACAACTACTGCGTCACGTCCCCGCCCTGCGGCTTGAGCGAGTTCGGGCGGCTCAGCCCGACGGTCGAGATGCCCACGTGGTTCTACAAGTCCACCCGCGACCCCGACGTGTGGGTGCTTGGCCGCACCTCGGGCACGCCCTTGAAACGATTCGTCGACAGCGATTTCCGAACGCGCCATCGCCACCATGGGTTCTTCGGTGCCTCGTCTACCGGCGGCGACGACAAGCTCTACGCCTACGCCGTGGCCAAGCCCTACGACGGCAGCGTGGGGCCGAGCGAACTCGAAGGCTACCAGGCCAACGGCAACATGGAAGTCTATGGCGTCTACCAGGCCCAGGGCATCGAGCTCCCGATGCGCTCGATGTACGACGAGTACCGTGCTCGCCTCGCCGGGGTGAACGACACCCTCGTCGGCGACCTCACGCCCGCCGACCTCGTGGGCATCGACGCCGCCCGCGAGAACCGCCCCTGGGACACCTCGAGGTTCGAGCACTGATGCGCCGCCGGGGCCAGTCGGCGGTGGAGGCGATGCTGGTGGTGCCCATCATCGCGATGGCGATCATGGTGATGTACTACCTGTGGAGCGTGGCCTGGGCGGTTCAGAACGCTCACATCCGCGCGCGCGAGTGCGTGTTGCACGGCGACCGGTACGCCCCGGCCGACGAGCCCTGCGACGCGCCCTTCACGGCGAGCAACTACACCCGCGCCAACTCCACCACCTTCCGATTTGCCGGCGGCGCCAACGACCGGACGCTCTCGGTGTTCGGCCGCGCCGAAACCATCCGCACCACCGCGGTCATCACCAGCACCTCCGAGTGAGCAACAGGCCTGCGACAACCGCCGTGGGTGCCCTCAGGACGTGATCACCGAGGCGGGCGCCCATCCACCCCTCGGCGAGCAGCATCGCCCGCTCGCGGGCCGTCCAGCCGCCCTCGGGGCCCACCGCGAGGACTAGGCCCGCAGGGGCGCTAGGAGGCGGCGTGGTGGCGTCGAGGTCGCCGAACACCCTCGGCACGCCCAGCGCGGCCGCGCGCGCCAGCGCCCCGTCCAGGCCGGTTAGCGCGAGCAGCGACACGGGACGCGGCCGACGGCACTGGCGGGCGGCGGCCAGGGCCACCCGCTCCAGGCGGTCGAGCCGGGCCGGGGCAGGCAGGCTCCGCTCGGCGGGAAAGAGCCAGAACTCGCTCGCGCCGGCCTCGGTGCCGAGGGTGACGGCCTCCTCCACCAGCGCCGGGCGTGGCATGCCCAGCAGGACGACCGCCGTTCGCGGCGGCGGTGCAGGCGCGGGCTCGCCGATCTCTATCTCCACGCCATGTCGCGACACTGCACGCAGCACCGCCGGGGCCTCGGAGTCGGCGTCGAAGACCTCCACGGTGTCGCCGGGGGCGAGGCGAAGCACGTCGCGGACGTAGTGCGCCTCGTCGTGGTCGAGGCGGGCGAGGCCCGGCGCGCAGCGGGGGACGAGCACCCGCTTCATGCGACGGCGTACACGAGTGCTACCCAGCCCTCGCGCTCGTCGCGTTCCACGAGTCGGAGTCCCGACATCGCGGTCTCGACGAGGTGGGCGCGGTCGGCGAGGATGCCGGCGAAGGCGAGGTTGCCCCGCGCCAGGCGGCGCAGCTCGGGCGCCAGGTCGGCGATCACCTCGGCGTAGAGGTTGGCCACCACGAGGTCGTAGGGGACTTCCAGTCGCGACAGGGGGCTCTCGTCGAAACTCGCGGCGAGGCCGTTGAGTCGCGCCGCCTCCCGCGCCGCTGCCACCGCGTCGGGGTCGATGTCGGTGCCGTGCGCGCTCATCCCCAGCTTCGCGGCGGCGAGCGCGAGGATGCCCGAGCCGCAGCCCACGTCGAGGCAACGCTGGCCGGGCACGGCGAGGCGATCGATGGCGGCGAGGCAGGCGCGGGTGGTGACGTGGTCGCCGGTGCCGAAGGCGTTGCCGGGCTCGATCACCACTGCCCCCGGCACCGCGTGCCAGGGCGCGGCGATCACCAGCCGATCCGACACCTGAACCGGCTGGAAATGTTGTTTCCAGCCATCGCTCCAGTCGGTGTCGACGACTTCTTCCCAGGCCGGTTCCCGTCCCCCGAGGGCGGCGCGAACCGCTGCCTCGGCTGGGCGCCGCTCGAACCAGGCGCGGAGCAGCACCACCGCCGGTGGACGCGGCGCGCGTCCCTTGTCCCAGGGCTGCTTGTACCGTACCGTCGTGCCGGGGGGCACGTCTTCCTGGAGGCCGGTGGCGCCAAGCTCGAGCAGGGCCTTGCCGGCGCGGGCCACCTCGGGGCGCGGCAGGCTCACGGCGAGGGCGTGCCAGCCCACCGGCGGTCTACTCGTGCTCGTGATCGTGAGGGGCAGGATCCGGCACGGGCGGCAACGGTTGCCCCGAGCGTGCCGCCGCGAGCAGCGCGTTCACCGCCGCGGTGTCGCCGGGACCGATCTTGAGGCGCAGCCACTGGTCGCCGTGCGTGCCGAGCAGGAACAGCGAGGGCGTGCCCTCGATCTCGGCGGTACCGCCGCCCTCCACGTCGGCCTTCACCGCGTCGGTGGCGGCCGGGCTCTGCAAGCAAGCCTCGAAACTCGCGCTCTCGATGCCCTGCTTCTCGGCCATGAAGCGGATGTCGGATGGGGCCAGGTACGTCTGGTTCTTGAACATCGCCTCCGACAACTCCCAGAAGCGGCCCTGGAGGCGGGCACACTCGGCGGCGGCGGCGGCGGCGCAGGCGTACTGGTGGCCCTCGAAGGGCACGAAGCGGTTGCAGGCCTGGGCGATGGGGTAGTGCTTGAACAGGAGCTTCGCGTCCTTGTTCTCGGTGACGATCGCCTTGAGTATCGGCGCCATCAGCGCGCAGTGCGGGCACTCGTAGTCGGCCCACTCCACCAGCGTGAAGCGCGCCGCCGGGTCGCCCTTCACCGGTTCGGTGCCGTCGAGTTCGACGCGGCCCATGGGCTTCTCGTACAGCGCGGCGAAGTCGATGCCGCCAGCGCCGGTCGCCACGGGTGCCGCTGCCTGTCGCGACACGAGCACCCCCGCGATGAACACCACCATGCCCACCACCAGCGTGGGGCCGGCGTGGTCGCCGAGGCCCTTGCCGAGGAGGCTGCCCACGTTGCCGCCCGCCCGCTTGCACAGCGCGTAGCCGCAGCCGAGCAGCGTGGCGTTGAGCACCCACGTGAGGGTGCAGAAAATGCAAAGCGCACCTTCGTTGTAGGAGGCCCACGCGAGAAAGATGTCGTAGCCGACGGCGATCACGCCGCCGACGAGGACGAGCGCGCCCGCGCTGGCGCCCTTCGCGCCGCGGAGCGCGTAGCCGAGGAAGGCCATCGCCGCGTAGAAGCCGAGGCCGTAGAGCGCGATCGGCACGCCGCCGAGTTCGCTGTGCTCGGATGTGTTGATCTTGTCGCAGTTGAGCACGCTCGACGCGGTGCAGAGTGACGCGCCGCCGCTCTTGGCCACGAAGTGCTGGGTGGTGAGGTACACCGAGGCCAGCGCGCCGGTGCCGGAAGCGGCGAGGACGCCGAGGGCGGCGGCGCGCACGGCGACGGCGATGACGAGGGCGGCCACCAGCACCGCGCCTCCGATCAGCGCGGGCGCCGGAAGACTGCCCACTCCGTCGGCGGCGTGGGCGGCGGAGACAAAGGCCAGGAGCAGAGTTCCGAAGTGCATGGCAGGCGCGGCCTAACCCCTTCGGCGACGCCGAGCGGCCTACCCCCGGTTCAGCGCCCTCGCGATTTCCTTTCGATCTTCCTGCGCCCGCAGGCTTTGGCGCTTATCATGTTGTTTCTTGCCTCGACCAACGGCCATTTCTAGCTTCACGTGCGCGCCGTCGAAGTAGAGGCGGAGGGCGACCAGAGTGAGCCCTTTCTCGCGGACCACCTCGCGAAAGTGCTCGATCTCGTGGGCATGGAGCAGCAGCGGCCGGGGACGGTCGGGCTCGTGGTTGAACTGGTTGGCCTGCGGGAAGGGCGCGATGTGCGCCTTGAAGAGGAACATCTTGCGCCCCTCGAAGCCCACCCAGGCCTCGTTGAGATGGGCCTCGCCCGCGCGCAGGCTCTTCACCTCCGACCCTTTCAACAGCAGCCCCGCCTCGGTGAAATCGGAGAGATCGTAGTCGTGGCGGGCCTTGCGGTTCTCGCAGATGTTCCGTTTCTCGCCCTTCCGGGGCGCTTTGCCTTGGGCACCCATGGGGTCTCCGGGCCCACCGGGGCGGCGAGCGACGCCCGAGCATGCGCACGCGCGAGGTTGGGGACAAGTCACGTCGTGACAAGTGGGCGTAGGTCGACTATTGTAGTGTCAAGTGTTGCAAGTTATCCATACGCCATTCAGGGGGAGGAACACGGCATAGAAAAAAATTCATCCAGCTGATGGATCTTTTTCCCACGAATTGGATTACGCTCCCACGTGAGAGGAGGAGTCTCCCGTCCACCCACCGGGCGGGGGCCACGGCATGCTGGAGGTCCGTTTCAACCAGCAGCTCACGATGGACCCCCGCGGGCGGGTGACGCTCCCCTCGCGCCTGCGCTCCGCGCTGGAAACGCATCGCATCTCTTCCCTGATCTTCATCGTGCACGGCAAGCGGCTCCGGGCGTACACGCCCAAGGATTTCGCCGAGCGCGTCGAGGCTCCTCTGCTCGTCGACGACGCCTTCGACCCCTACCAGGACGAGAAGCAGGTCCTCCGGCTCGGCAGTGCCTGCGAGGCCGACGTCGACAAGCAGGGGCGGCTGGTCATCCCGCCCGAGCTGCGCGGGCTGGTGGGTCTCGGCGAAGACATCACCATGGTGTCGATGCTCGACCGGCTCGAGGTGTGGAACAGCGCCGATTTCCAGCAGGCCTTCGCCCAGGCCCAGCGGCGCGCCGAGACCCTCGGCGGCTACGGCAGCAGCGGGGGGGGGGGTGGATGAGCATGTCCCCGTCCTCCTCGACGACGTGCTCGCGCTGCTGGCGGTGCGGCCCGGCGGCTTCTACGTGGATGGCACGCTCGGTCTCGGCGGGCATTCCTCGGCCATCATCGCCGCAGGCGGGCGGTTGCTCGGCACGGATCGCGATGCCTGCGCGATCGCTCGCGCCCGCGAGCGCCTCGGCGCGGAGCGTCCCGGAGCCGCCGCGGAGCTGCACCACGCTCCATTCAGCCGGCTCCCCCCGATCCTCGGCGGGCGGCTGGCGGATGGCATCCTGCTCGACCTCGGCGTGTCGTCACCCCAGCTCGACCGCCCCGAGCGGGGCTTCTCCTTCCGGGCCGACGGGCCCGTCGACTTCCGCATGGACCCCTCCTCGGGTGAGCCCGCGACTGCCTGGCTCGACCGCGTGTCGGAGGTCGAGTTGGTGCGGGTGCTCTTCGAGTACGGCGAGGAACGGCACGCGCGCCGCGTTGCCCGCGCCATTCTCGCCGCGCGGCCCTTCCGCGGCACGCTCCACCTCGCCGAGGTGGTGGCGAGCGTGGTGCCTCGCGACGGCCGGATCCACCCGGCCACCCGGACGTTCCAAGCCCTGCGCATCGTCACCAACGACGAACTCGGTGAGCTCGACCGCGCGCTCCAGTCGCTCCCTGGCTGCCTTGCCCCGGGCGGGAGGCTCGTCGTGATCAGCTTTCACTCGCTGGAAGACCGTCGCGTGAAGGATCGCTTCCGCGATCTCGCCGGCGCAGACGCGCCCCGCGACCTCTACGGGCATCCCCTCGTTGCGCCGGCCTACCGCCTCGTCGAGCGCCGGGCCCGCAAGGGCGAGAGCGACCCCAACCCGCGCGCCCGTTCCGCCCGCCTCCGAGCTCTGGAGCGCCTGCCATGACCACCACCACCCGTCGCATCGACCTCGTCGCCTTCCAGTCCGCCGTGCAGAACGGCGCGCCGGAGTTGCGCATCCTCACGCGCTTCCTGGGTACGCTGGTGTGGGTCACGGCGGCGCTGGCGGTGTACCTGTGGACCCGCATGGAGGTCCGGGAGACCTCGCGCCTGCTCGACATCGAGCGCGCCGCCCTCGCCGAGCAGCTCACCCTGCGCGAGCGACTCCAGGTGGAGCGCACCATGCTTCGCAGCCCGGGACGGCTGGGCGCGGTGGCGCTCTCGGAGAACCTCGCGGCCCCGGCGCGCGTCATCGACGTGGTGGTCGCCCGGTGAAGTCCGCCCGTCCCCACGGCAAGCACCCCGCGGGCGAGCGCCCGGCCGGCCGTCGCCCGGCGGCGCGCTCGTGGTTCGACCGGCCGTGCCGGGTCGATGCCGGCGCCGACGCCGAGCTGCTCGCGGCCACTCGTGCCCGGGCGCGCGTCGCCGCGGTGGGGCTGTGCGTCGCGCTGCTGCTACTGTGCGTACGCGCCGGCTGGGTGATGGGCGTGCCGGATGAGCGGCTCGAGGAGCGGGGCCGCGAGCAGTTCCGGGCCTCGATGGAGGTGCGCGGGCGCCGGGGCAACCTCTACGATCGCCACGGCCGCGTGCTCGCTGCGACCACCAACCTGCCCTCGCTCTACGCCAATCCTGCGAAGCTCAGCGACGCCGAGGTGGAGGCGCGCGTCTCCGCGATCGTCACCCTCACCGGGAAGTCGGAGAGCTGGGTTCGGAGCCGCTTCGTGGTGCGGGCCGACGGCAAGAAGGCGCGCGAGGTGAAGCTCGGCGACGCGCTCGCGCCGGCCGAGGCGAGGGCCATCGTGCAGGGTCTCGGTCGCGACCAGATGTGGCTCATCGACGAGCCAGTGCGCGTGTACCCGGGCCGCGACCTTGCCTCCCCGCTGCTCGGCTTCACCGACGTGTTCGACGAGGGCGCCGCCGGGCTCGAGAAGGTGCTCGAGAAGGATCTGGCGGGGGAGACGGTGCGCCTGTTGCAAGAGCGCGACCGTAAGGGGCGCGCCATCGACGGCGGCCTAGACGACGCCGACGTGGCCAACGCTGGTCACTCGGTGATGCTCACGCTCGACGCGTCGATCCAGTTCGCCACCGAGCGTGCGCTCGACAGCGCGATGGCCGCCAGCCAGCCGCTGGCCGCGATGGCGGTGGTGATGGACGTCAAGACCGGCGCCATCCTCGCCATCGGCAGCCGCCCCTCCGGCAACCCCAACGACAGTGGCGCCCGCGCGCAGGCCGACCTGTTCAAGAACCGCGCGGCGATGGACCAGATTGAGCCTGGTTCGGTGTTGAAACCCTTCGTGGCGGCGGCGGCGATCGAGGAGGGGCTCGTCACGGCGGAGACGATGATCGACTGCGAGCTGGGACGGATGGCCATCGGCCCCGCCGTCATCAAGGACGACCACCCGCAAGGGGTCATCTCGGTTCACGACGTGATCAAGTTTTCGTCGAACATCGGGGCGGCGAAGCTGGCGATGCAGTACCTCGGCGCCGAGAAGACCCTCGCCTATCTCAAGGCCTTCGGCTTCGGCCGCTCGACCGGCCTCGGACTCCCCGGCGAGTGGCGTGGGGCGATTCGCAAGGCCGACAACATCAAGCCGATCGAGCTTGCCACCACCTCGTTCGGGCAGGGGATCACCGCCTCGCCCATCCAGCTCGCGAGCGCAGTGGCCACCCTCGCCAACGGCGGCGTGCGCATGCACCCGCGGCTGGTGGAGGCGATCCTCGACCGCAACGGGCAGGTGGAGCTGCCGCGCGAGCCGCGGGAAGACACCCGGGTGATCTCCGAGGAAACCGCCCGCGCCATGGCGCTGATGATGGAGGCGGTCACCGAGCAGGGCGGCACTGGCACCCGGGCGCGCGTGCCGGGCTACCGCGTGGCCGGCAAGACCGGCACCGCGCAGAAGGTCGCCAACGGCGTGTACAGCGCCGAGCGCGTCTCTTCCTTCGTGGGCTATCTCCCGGCCGACAGGCCTGAGATCGCGATCGCCGTGGCCGTCGATAGCCCCACCGTCGGGAGCAAGTACGGCGGGATCGTGGCCGCGCCGGTCTTCGCGGAGATCGGCGCCTTCTCCATGCGCTACCTGGGCATCGCCCCCGACGCTGTCGCGGCCGAGCCCGAGCCGCTCGTCGCCGCGACCGCCCCGGTCGAGGTGCGCGCCGACGGCCAGGGCCGCTGGATCCTCCCCGACCTCTCGGGCCGCACCCTGCGCGCCGCCGTCACCGCCATCGAGCCCGCCGGGCTCGAGATCGCGGTGGAAGGCTCGGGCCGCCTCGTGGCCCAGTCCCCGCCCGCCGGCACCCCGGTGGTCCCCGGCGACGCCGTCGTCCTCCACTTCAACTAGTTCTTTCCCACCTCCGCACGCTTCCTGGGCGGCTCCGCCAGAACGTGGACAGCAACAGGGCTCCCCGCCCCGTTGCGCGGTCCCCGCGCGGGCCTCACTCCCCCCCGGTGTTCCCCGGTCGCTCCCCGCGACCCGCACCTCGGGCCCGTGGCCGAACCGATCCGCCGCCGACTCTCCCATCCTGATGCAGGGTGGCGCCGCCCGGGAAGCTCCCTCCACCCGTCCCACCTCCCTCCCGCCCGCCTCATGACCATCACCGACCTTCTCGCCGCTGTCCCCGGCAGTGTGCTCCTCCGGGGGCCAGGCGACCGCGAGGTTGGCGCCGTCCGCGACTCCGATGCGGAAGTCGCGGGCGGCGACCTTTTTGTCGCCATTCGCGGCGCGCGCGTCGACATGCATGAACGCTTGCTTGGCCTCGCTCACGCAGGTGGCCTCGTGGTAGATCGCGAGTGTCAGCTGCCCGAGGGGCCAGCGGTGATCAGGGTGGACGACACCCGCCGCGCGCTGCCGCGGCTCTGCGCGCAGGCGCTGGGCAACCCCGGCGCGCAGGTCCCGGTGGTGGCCGTCACCGGCACCAACGGCAAGACCTCCACCACCTTCCTCGTCGCGGCGATGGCTCGCGCCGCCGGTCTCCGGGCCGGGATCATCGGGACGACCGGGCACTTCGTCGATGGCGAGCGTCTCGACTCCACCCTCACCACCCCCACCGCGCCGGTCACGCAGGCCTTGCTCGCGCGCATGCGCGACGCCGGGGTGGGGCTGGTGGCGATGGAAGCGTCGAGCATCGGGCTCGCGGCCTTCCGGTGCGACGCCATCCCCTTCCGCGCCGCCGCGTTCACCAACCTCACCCGCGATCACCTCGATGTTCACGGGACGATGGAGGCCTACGCCTCCGCAAAGGCACGCCTGTTTCACGAGCTGCTCCAGGGCACCGCGCTGCTCAACGCGCGCGACCCGGCGTCGCGACAGATGCGACCGGTGCGCGGGGCCACCTGGTGGTTCCACGGTGACGACCTCTCGGCGAGCGAGGTGCAACTGTCTTCTACCGGCACCCGCGCGCGTTTCCACACGCCGCTCGGCGACTTCGACGGCACCATGCGCCTCGTCGGCGCCCACAACATCGACAACGCTCTCGCCGCCCTCGGCCTTGCCCTGGCGGCCGGGATCCCGCTCGACGCCTGCGCGCGCGGGCTCGCGGAGTTGCCCGCCGTCCCCGGGCGGCTGGAGGCGGTGCCCAACACTCGAGGTCTCGCGGTCCTCGTCGACTACGCGCACTCCGACGACGCCCTCGCCCGCGTCCTGGCCACGCTGCGCGCGGTCACCGCGGGCCGCATCATCACCGTCTTCGGCTGCGGGGGCGATCGCGACCGGGGCAAGCGCCCGCTCATGGGCCGCGCCGCCGCGCAGGGTAGCGACGTGGTGGTGGTCACCACCGACAACCCTCGCGGCGAGGATCCCGCCGCCATCGTGGCCGACATCGTCCCCGGGCTGGGGGCCGCCCCGCACCGGGTGGTGCTCGACCGGCGCGAAGCCATCGCCACGGCGGTGGGCCTGGCCCGGCCGGGCGACGTGGTGCTCATCGCGGGAAAGGGCCACGAGCCCTACCAGGAGATCGAGGGTAAACGCCACCCATTCGACGACCTCGCCGTGGCCCGGGAGGTGATGTCGTGATTCTCGACGCCGCGCACATCGCCCGCGCCACCGGGGGACAGCTCCTCGCCGAGGGACCAGCCGGCCCCGTGGGCACCGACTCCCGCCGGGTGGCGCTCGGTTCCTGGTTCGTCGCGCTGACCGGCGACCGCTTCGACGGGCACGACTTCCTGCCACACGCGGCGGCGGCCGGTTGCGCCGGGGCGGTGGTGTCGCGACGGCCCGAGCGCTGGGACCGCGGGCTGGTGCTCGTTCCCGACACGCTCGTGGCCCTGCAAGACCTCGCTCGCGCGGTGCGTCGCGACTTCCCCGGCCCGGTGGTGGGCATCACCGGCAGCGCCGGCAAGACTTCCACGCGGGTGATGGTGGTGGACTGCCTGCGCGGCCTCGGCCACGTTCACCACACCCAGGGCAACCTCAACAACCACGTGGGCCTGCCGCTCACGCTGCTCGCGCTGCCCGTCGATGCCGACGCCATCGTGCTCGAGATGGGCATGAACCACCGGGGCGAGATCGCGCTGCTGGCCGACATCGGGGCGCCCACCGTCCGCCTCGTCACCAACGTCGGCGCCGCCCACGTGGAAGGCTGCGGCAGCATCGAGGGCGTCGCCCTCGCCAAGCAGGAGATCTTCGACGGCGCGCGCCCGGGCGACGTGGCTTGCTTCAACCTCGACGACCCGCGCGTGGCGGCGATGCCCCTCCCCGAGGGCGTGCGCGTGGTCACCTACGGCACCGCGCCCGGGGCCACGGTACGCCTCACCGACGTGGCGGTCGACGGCGAGCGCCTCCAGACGCGCCTGCGCATCGACACCCCAGACGGCACCGTGCGCGCCACGCTCGACGTGCCCGGCGCCCACCTCGCCCAGAACGCGGCCGCCGCCGTGGCGGTGGCCTACGCCCTGCGCGTGCCGGTGGAGGGCCTCGGCGTTGCGCTCAGCCGCTTTGCCCCCGAGGGCATGCGCAACCGGGTGGAGTGCATCGGCACCGCTGCCGTGCTCGACGATGCCTACAACGCCAACCCCACCTCGATGGTGGCGGCGATTCACGCGCTCGCGGCGCTCCCCGGCGAGAAGATCGCGGTGCTGGGCGACATGCTCGAGCTCGGCGCCGAGGAGGCCCGTGGCCACGCCGAGGTGCTGGAGGCCGCCCGCGCCCTGCACCACACCTGGGTGACCGGCCCGCGGATGACCGAGGCGGCGGCCCAGTTTCCCGGCGTGGCCGTGTTCGCCGACGCCGAGGCGCTGGGCGAGGCACTGGTCAACCAGGGGGTCGGGCTGCCGGGCGAGGGCGTGCGGCACGCGGTGCTCGTCAAGGGTAGCCGCGGCATGCGGATGGAACGGGTCGTGGAGCGGCTCCGCGCCGCACGGAAGAACTGATGCTGTACCACTTGTTGTTGCCTCTGGGCGGTCCCTTCAACGTGATCCGCTACATCACCTTTCGCAGCGCCTGCGCGATGGTGACGGCGCTGGTGCTCTGCTACGTGGTTTACCCCGCGTTCATCGAGTGGATGCGGAAGAAGAAGATGGAGCAGATCATCCGCGCCGAGGGGCCCCGCGACCACCTCGAGAACAAGGTGGGCACGCCCACCATGGGCGGCGTGGTGATGCTCGGGGGCCTCGCCATCTCCACGCTGTTGTGGGCCCGCCTCGACGAGCCGCTCGCCTGGCTCGTGCTCACCGTCACCCTCGGCTACGGCGTCATCGGCTTCATCGACGACTGGAAGAAGGTGATGGAGCGGTCGAGCGACGGCCTCTCCGGCCGCTACAAGATCCTCGGGCAAGTGCTGATCGGCGGCCTGGCGATCGGCGGCGCCTACGCCACCGATCGCATGGACGCCACCTTCCACATCCCCTTCTATAAGCACGCCGTCTTCGACTTCGCGAACCTGTGGACGGGCGCGCCGGCGCTGCTGGGCTGGGCCTACGTGGCCTGGGGCATTTTCGTCCTCACCGGCACCTCCAACGCGGTGAACCTGACCGACGGCCTCGACGGCCTCGCCATCGGCGCCACCATCACCTCGGCCGGCACCTTCGCCGTGCTCGCCTACGTGGCCGGTCACACCGAGTTCGCCGAGTACCTGCGCATCCCCTACGTGGCCGGGGCCGGCGAGGTGGCGATCGTGGCGATGGCGCTGCTCGGCGCCGGCCTGGGCTTCCTCTGGTTCAACTGCTACCCCGCCCAGATCTTCATGGGCGACGTGGGCGCGCTTGCCATCGGCGGGGCGCTCGGCAGCATCGCGGTGCTGGTGAAGCAGGAGCTCCTCCTCGCGCTGGTGGGCGGCGTGTTCGTGATGGAAACCCTCTCGGTGATGATCCAGGTGTTCTGGTTCAAGCGCACCGGCGAGCGCGTGTTCCTCATGACGCCCATTCACCACCACTTCGAGAAGGCCGGCTGGGGAGAGCCCAAGATCATCGTGCGCTTCTGGATCATCTCCGGCCTGCTCGCGCTCGTGGCGCTCTCCACCTTGAAGCTCCGGTAGGCGATGGGCGGGCACCTGCTGGTGGTGGGGATGGCGCGCAGCGGCGTGGCGGCGGCGAGGCTGGCCCTGCGCAAGGGCTTTCGCGTGGTGTGTACCGATCGCCGCCCCGACGCGCCCCGGGTGGACGGCTGCACGCACGTGTACGGGGAGCACCGGGCCGAGGACTTCGTCAACGCCGCACAGATCGTGGTGTCGCCGGGGGTGCCGGCGCGGATGCCGCTCTTGCAACAGGCCATCTCGGCGGGCGTACCGGCGGTGGGCGAGCTGGGCTTCGCCGCTGCCTACCTCGACTGTCCCATCCTGGCCGTGAGTGGCACCAACGGCAAGTCCACCACCACGCACCTGCTTGGCCAACTGATGAACCAGGGCGGCGTTCGCACCTTCACCGGCGGCAACATCGGGCTGCCGCTGTCGGAGGCCGTCGACGGCGGCTTCGAGTGCGCGGCGGTGGAGGTGTCGAGCTACCAGATGGAGCTCCCCGGGGCCTTCCGTCCCCGCGCGGCGGCCATCCTCAACCTCACGCCCGATCACCTCGAGCGCCACGGGACGTTGGATGACTACGGCGCCCACAAGTGCCGGATGTTCGCCCGGATGGGGCCCGACGACGCGGCGATCGTCCCCGCAGGCGACCCGCGGCTTCGGCGGCTGGCCGATGCCGAGCCTGGCCGTCGTTTGCTGCTGGGCTCCTCGCCGGGCGTGCGGGTCGACGGCGACCGGATGCAGCTCAGCGGCGTACACGACCCCGGTCCGACGGCCATCGGCGGCTTCGCTCTCCCCGGCGCTCACAATCGCGACAACCTCGCTGCCGCCGTGCTCCTCGCCGTGTGTGGCGGGATCTGGCGTCGCGACATTGATGTGTCAACGCTGCGCGGGCTGCCTCACCGGATGGAGCTGGTGGGCGAGCGCGACGGCGTGCGGTTCGTCGACGACAGCAAGGCCACCAACGTGGAGTCGGCTCTCGCCGCCTATCTGGGGTGGACGGGGCCTTTCGTGGCCCTGCTCGGCGGCCAGGGCAAGGCGGGCGCCAGCTACGACGCGCTGGTCGAGCCCCTGCGACGCGCTCGCGCGGTGATCTGCCTCGGCGCCGAGGGCCCGGCCATCCACGCGGCCTTGCGCCGCGGCGAGGTGGAGGCGGTGCTGGCGCCGGGGATGGCGGCGGCGGTGGCCGAGGCCCGGCGGCTCGCGCGCCCCGGCGACGCGGTGATCCTCTCACCCGCCTGCGCCTCTTTCGACGAGTTCGCCGATTTTGAGCACCGCGGCCGCATGTTCCGGCAGCTTGCGCTAAACTATTGACAGGTCAAGGACTGCCCATGACTAAGCCCGCCGAGTCCGCCCCGCGCCGCTATGACACCCCGCTCCTGGTGGCCGCCGTCCTGCTCCTCGCCTACGGCCTGGTGATGGTGTGGTCGGCCTCGGCCTTCGTGGCGGCGGAGGAAACCGACAACCCCTACCACTTCGTCCTGCGCCAGGTCATCGCCATCGGCGGGGGCCTGGTCCTGGCCCTCGGCGCCACGCTCCTGCCCTACCGGCAGCTCGGTCGCTACGCCACGCATCTCTACATTTTCTCGCTGGTGTTGCTACCGGCGGTATGGTTGCCGGGCCTCGGCCACACCGCCAACGGCGCCACGCGCTGGTTTGGCGTGGGCGGCTTCAACTTCCAGCCGGCCGAGCTGGCCAAGTTCTCCGTGCTCGTGGCCCTCGCCGCCTTCCTGCACAAGCGTCGGGGCGAGCTGCACGACTGGAAGAACGTGGTGATCCCGGCGGTGCTCGTGGTGGCCGTGCCGCTCTGCTTCATCGTCGCCCAGCCCGACTTCGGCAGCACCGCGATCATCGCGCTGCTCTGCGGCGTGATGGTCTTCTTCGCCGGGCTGCGCCTGCGCTGGATGGTCGCCGGCGGCGCCGTGCTCGCCTCGCTGCTCGGGCTGGTGATGGTGCTCGAGCCCTATCGTCGCGAGAGACTCATCAGCTTCCTCGACCCATTCGCGAACTGTGCCGGTTCGGGCTATCAGGTTTGCGAGTCGCTCCTCGCCTTGCACCACGGGGGCCTCTGGGGACAGGGCCTCGGCGACGGCGTGGCCAAGCTCCTCTACCTGCCCGAGCCCTACAACGACTTCATCGCGGCGGTGCTCGGCGAGGAGCTCGGCATCATCGGTTTTGCCGTGCTCGCCGGGCTCTACGCCCTCGTGGCCTGGCGCGGCATGGAGATTGCTCGGAGTGCCCGCGACATGTTCGGCTCGCTCCTCGCATCCACCCTCACCGTGATGATCGTGGGACAGGCCTGCCTCAACCTCGGGGTGGTGCTCGGCGTGGTGCCGCCCAAGGGGCTGGTGTTGCCGTTCGTGTCGTACGGCGCGAGCGCGATGATGGTGAACATGATGGCGATCGGCGTGTTGTTGTCGATCAGCGCCGAGGCGCGGCAGGATGAGCCCCTCGCGGCGCCGGCCGGGCTCGCGGGGGCCTAGCCGATGTTCCGCGGCAAGTTCCGTCGCATCCACTTCGTCGGCATCGGCGGATCCGGCATGTCCGGCATCGCCGAGGTGCTGATCACCATGGGCTTTGCCGTCACCGGCAGCGACACGAAGCGCTCCGCCGTGGTGGAGCGTCTCTGCCAGCTCGGCGCCGTCGTCCACCCCGGGCACGCGGCCGCCCACGTGGTCGGGGCCGACGTGGTGGTCCGGTCTACCGCCATCCGCGACGACAACCCCGAGGTCGTCGCTGCCCAGGCGGCCAAGATCCCGGTCATCCCGCGAGCGGAGATGCTGGCCGAGCTGATGCGGCTCAAGTACGGCATCGCCATCGCGGGCACGCACGGCAAGACCACCACCACGTCGATGGTGGCCCGCTGCCTGCACTCCGCCGGGCTCGACCCCACCGTGGTGATCGGGGGACGGCTCGACAGCTTCGGGTCGAGCGCGCGGCTCGGCCAGGGCGAGCACCTCGTGGCGGAGGCCGACGAGAGCGACGGCAGCTTCCTGTTGCTCGACCCCACCGTGGCGGTGATCACCAACATCGACCCCGAGCACATGGAGTACTGGTGCGACTTCGACCGCCTGGTCGACGGCTTCGTGAGCTTCGCCAACAAGGTGCCGTTCTACGGCTTTGCCTGTGTCTGCCTCGACCACCCGGTGGTGCAGCGCTGCCTCCCTCGGTTGCGTCGCCGGGTGATCACCTACGGCTCTGGCGCGCAGGCCGACTACCGCCTCGATCGGCTCCGGGCCGACGGGCGGATGCTGTCCTTTCGCGCCTGGCGAGGCGAGGTCGAACTCGGGGAGATCAACCTCCACCAGCCGGGCCGTCACAACGCCTTCAACGCGCTCGCGGCGGTGGCGGTGGGCATCGAACTCGACCTGAGTTTCGCGCAGGTGGCGCAGGGCCTCGAGGGCTTCACCGGGGTTGACCGCCGCTTCTCGCAGCGCGCCGACGTGGGCGGGGTGTTGATCGTCGACGACTACGGCCACCATCCCGTGGAGATCGTCGCCACGCTCACGGCCGCCGCCGAGGGCTACGAGGGGCGCCGCATCGTCGCCGTGTTCCAGCCGCACCGCTACTCGCGCGTGGCCAGCTTGAAGGAAGATTTCTGTCGTGCGTTCAACGCGGCGGCGGTGGTGGTGGTGGTCCCGGTGTACGCCGCAGGCGAGGCGCCCATCGAGGGCGCGACCCAGGAGGCGCTGGTGCAGGGGTTGGTCGACCACGGGCACCGCGGCGTGGTGACGGCCCCGTCCGTGGATGGCGCCGTCGATGTCCTGGTGTCGCTGGTCCGGCCCGGCGACCTCGTGATCACCCTCGGCGCGGGCGATGTCAATCGTGCCTGCGGCGCGCTCGCCGAGCGCCTCGGCGCGCGCGGCTAGGCGATGGGCTGGCCCGGTCGCGAGGAGGAGCCGATCGCCCGGCACTTGCCCTTGCGGGCCTGCCCCGGCGCTTTCGAGCGATGGGCGGTGGTCGACAGCGAGGAGGAGCTGGTGGCCGCCATCCGCGCCGCGCGGGCCGAGAAGCTGCCCGTGCGCGTGCTACACCCCTTCGCCGACGCTCTCCCCCCCGAGGGCGGCATGGGCGGCCTGTTCCTGCGCCTCGGCCGCGACTTCGAGGACATCCGCGAGGCCGGCGAGGGGATCGACGTCGGCGCCGCCTGCCCGGTGGCACGCGTCGGCCTGCGCCCGGGTTTCGAGTTGCTCGCGCGGGCCGGGGGGACGGTCGGCGACGCGCTCGACGAGGGCTGGCTGCGCCCGTGGGTGACGGGCGCCCGGCGTTTCAAGGGACGGGGCTTCGAGGACGCCGCCGAGTTGGAGCCCGACCCGAAGGCGCTCGTGGTGCGCGTCCGGTTGCGCCCGGCGGGCAAGCTGGCCCCGGTGCGCGCGGGGACGATCTTCCGCGAGCCGGGAAGGCGTGGTCTCGACCTCCGGGCCCTGCTCGCCCGCAGCGGCGTGTCCGGGGTGCGCCTTCACGGCGCCTCGCTGGCCGAGGACGACGCGGCGGTGCTGGTGAACCGGGGCGAGGCGTCGCCGCGGCAGGTACGATTGCTGGTGGAGGCGGTACGCGAGCGCGTGCAAGTGACCACCGGGGTGGAGCTGGACCTTCGATTGTTGCCCCCGGGACGGGGCGGGAGGATGTGATGGTGGACAAGTCAACGGCCCGCGTGGGCGTACTCATGGGTGGGATCTCGCCGGAGCGGCCGATCTCGATGAAGTCGGGCGCGGCGGTGTCGCGCGCCTTGCGCGCCCGGGGCTGGACGGTGGTGGACATCGACGTGGGCCGGGACCTCCCTTCGCAGCTGCTCGCCCACCGGGTGACGCACGCCTGGCTGGCGCTGCACGGGCCCCTCGGGGAGGACGGCTGCGTGCAGGGCCTGCTCGAGGTGATGCGCATCCCGTACACCGGCAGCAACGTGCGCGGCAGCGCCATCGCCATGGACAAGATCGCCACCAAGCGATGCCTGCGCGACACGGGCATCCCCATGGCGAGCGATCGTAGCTGGCGCCGCGGCGATGATTTCCCGGTCGACCTGAAGTTTCCGGCGATGGTCAAGACCCCAGAGGGGGGATCCACGCTCGGCATCCGCAAGGTGCACGACGCGGCCGAGCTCGAGGCGGGGCTCCTGTACTGCCTGGACTTCGCGCCAGAGGTGCTCATCGAGGAGTTCATCGAGGGCTACGAGATCACCGTGGCGGTGCTCGAGGGAACGCCGCTGCCCGTGGTGAAGATCGAGCCGCTCAACGAGATCTTCGACTTCGCCGCCAAGTACGAGAAGGGCAAGACGCGCTACCTCGTGCCCGCGCCCATCCCCGAGCCGGTGGCGACCCGGGCGCAGGCCCACGCGCGCACCGCCTACCGCGTGCTCGGCCTCTCGGGCGTGGCCCGCGCCGACTTCATCGTCGATGCCGACGGCACCCCCTGGTTCCTCGAGATCAACACGCTGCCGGGCATGACGGAAACCTCGCTGTCGCCGATGGCGGCGGGGCAGGTGGGGATGAGCTTCGAGGACCTGGTGGAGCGGCTGTTGAACGGCGCGCGCTGCCACGTGCCTGACTTCGCGAGAGGCAGCTAGCCGTCGCCTACAAAAAAGTTTTGCTCTTGCCTTGTCAAGAGGGGGTGCATCCTGTATCTAGGAGAGGAACTGGTTTCCCTTGTCCCGCTACCTCCGCCCGATCCTGTGGTCTCTTGGCGCCGCCGCTCTCGCGGGCGCGATCGCGTGGCTGCTCGTCGTGTCGCCCCACGTTCGCTACCGGCACCTGCGGGTGGTGGGCGCGCAGCGGGCCGAGGCGGCGCACCTCCGTCACCTCGCCGACCTGCCACTCGGCGAGCCTCTGGTCCTGCTCGACCTCGACCGCGCCGCGGCCGGGGCGGAGCGCCACCCCTGGGTGGCGAGCGTCGAGGTGCGGCGGAGTTTCCCGGACACGGTGGTGCTCCAGGTGCGCGAGCGCGAGCCGGTAGCGATCGTGCAGGTTGACGGCCTCTACCTGGTTGACGAGAGCGGCGAGCCTTTCGTGCGCGCCCTGCCCGGCGACCTCGACCACCCCTACCTCACCGGCCTGTCGCCGGTCATGGCCGCCGAGCAGCCCGAGGTGGCGCGCCGGGTGGTACGCGAGGGCCTCGCTTGGCTGGCGGTGCTCCAAGACAAGGGCGGCCTCCCGGAGAGCGCGATCTCCGAGCTTCACTTCTCCGAGCAATCGGGTTACACGGTCATTCTCCGCAACGGCGGGGAAGTGCTCCTCGGCTTCGCCGACCGCGAGCGCGCCTCCCGCCTGGTGCAGTTGGCTCGGAACGGTCTCGACCTCAGTCGGCCCCACCGAGTCGATCTCGCCTCCGACCGTCTCGCGGTGGTCACGCCCCTCTAGCCCCTCCCCGTCTCTCTCCCCGCTCCCTCCACTCAACCCTCCCCGGCCCAGCCGGACAGATCCCCGCAGAGGTCTCCCATGATTGACATTGTCGAGAACGAACTCGTTGGCGCGCGCATCAAGGTCGTCGGCGTCGGTGGTGGCGGCGGCAATGCCGTCAACCACATGGTCAACTCCGGCCTCTCCGGCGTGGAGTTCATCGCGCTCAACACCGACGCGCAAGACCTCAAGCGCTCGCTCGCCGGCCGCCGCTTCCAGCTCGGCGCCCAGCTCACCAAGGGCCTCGGCGCGGGCGCCGACCCCGAGGTGGGTCGCGAGGCGGCCCTGGAAGACCGCGACCGGATCGCCGAGCTGCTCGCCGGCGCCGACATGGTCTTCGTCACCGCCGGCATGGGCGGCGGCACGGGCACCGGCGCCGCGCCGGTCGTCTGTGAAGTGGCGCGTGAGCTGGGCTGCCTCACCGTCGGCGTAGTCACCCGGCCCTTCTCCTTCGAGGGCAAGAAGCGCAAGCGCCAGGGCGACGAGGGCATCGAGCTGATGATGCGCAGCGTCGACACGCTCATCACCATCCCCAACCAGCGCCTGCTGTCGATCGTCGACGATCGCACCCTGTTCACCGAGGCCTTCGGCATGGCCGACGACGTGCTCTTCCAGGCGGTGAAGGGCATCTCCGACCTCATCAACGACCAGGGTGTCATCAACGTCGACTTCGCCGACGTGCGCACCATCATGGCCAACAAGGGCCGCGCGCTCATGGGCGTGGGCAAGGGCACGGGCAGCCACCGCGCCGTGGATGCCGCCCAGTCCGCGATCAGCTCGCCGCTGCTCGACGACATCAGCATCGCCGGCGCCACCAGCGTGTTGCTCAACTTCACCGGCGGCCCGGGCATCACCATCTACGAGGTGAACGAGGCGGCGCAGATGGTGTCGGAGGAAACGGCGGAAGACGAGAACGTCATCTTCGGCCTGGTCATCGACCCGAAGATGGGCGAGGAGGTGCACGTCACCGTCATCGCCACCGGCTTCCAGGAGGCCCGCGCCGGACGGCAGAACACCACCGTCCCGGCCGAGGTGCGCATCGCGCGCGCGGTCAACGCCAACCTCCAGCCCACCGCCCCCGGCAAGCGGGCGCTGAACAGCGGCTACGAGTCGCTGCGCGACGACTACGACGTGCCCACCTACGGCCACGGCTTCTTCCGCCGCGACTAGGCCCCCCTCCTTCCCTCCCCCGCCCGCCGGGGCCGCCAACCTGAGGGCGGACCGTGCCCGAAGGGCGGGAGGGGGCGATAGAGTCGCCTTGGCATGATCGCGGTCCTCGCCCTCGCCTGCGCCGAGAACGACCCGCCCAGCCCACGCGCCCTGCCCGGCGACATCGATGGCGACGGCGTCCCCGACAGTGCCGACACCGCCTACGATACCGGCCCGTGGGACACCGCCGACACGGCCGGCGACTGTGTCCCCACCGGGGTCGAGGACGGCAACTGCGACGGGGTGGACGACGACTGCGACGGCCTCGTCGACGGCGGCCACCGCGTGCCGGAGGACTACGCCACCATCGCCGAGGCCCTTCGCCGCGACGACACGGTGCTGGTCTGCCTCGCGGCGGGGACCCACGAGGGGCCGGTGTCGATCGGCGGCCCGGCGGTGATCCAGGGCGCCGGGGAGGGGCTGAGCATCGTCGAGGGGGGTGGACCGGTGGTGCTGATGTTTGGCGGCGGCGAGCTGCGCGACCTCACCGTCACCGGGGGCGCGGCGGAGATCGGCGCGGGCGTCCGGGTGGACGGCGGTGACAATCGCCTCTCTCGCGTGCGCATCAGTGGCAACCAGTGCGTGGAGGGCGGTAGCTTCTGCCTCGGCGCGGGCCTCGCGGTGATGGGCGGGAGCCTCGCGGTGGAGTCCGTCACCATCGACGGCAACACCGGCGCCGCCGCCAGTACCGGCAGCGTGCTCGGCCTCGGCGCCTACGTGGGGGGCGGCACGGTGACGGGCACCGGCCTGGCCGTGATGGAAAACACGCTGGCGGTGGATGGCGAGGTCGACGAGATCGATGTCTTCGGTGGCGCGCTGGCCGTCACCGGGCTCGGCCGCGTGGTGCTGAGCGACAGCTCGTTCTCGTCCACCACCGTCACCGGCGCCGCGAGCGCATGGGGTGCGGGCGTGTATGTGGAGCTGTCCAACCTCGATTTCACGCGCGCGTGGATCTCGGGCAACGTCGCGGAGTGTGCCGGCGGCGAGGGCGGCGGCCTCTTCGCGTCGAGCGCCGCGGTCACGCTGTCGAACGTGGCGGTGGTGCAGAACGAGCTGGCGTGTACCGGCACGGCTTCCGGTGGGGGGCTCGGGTTGACCGGTGCGAGCGTGGTCGAGCTGCAGCAGTCGGTGATCGCGGCCAACGTGCTGTCCGGCCACGTGGCCCGCGGCGGCGGCGTGTACCTCGACGAGGGCGACACGCTCTCGCTGGTCAACAGCGTGCTGTACGCCAACGAGCTCCTCGGCACGGTGTCCGAGGGCAGCGCGGCGGCGGGCGCGGGCTCATGGACCGTGAGCTACACCGACCTCTACGCGAACCTGCCGTTCGATTCGGTGATCTCGGGGCTCGCCGAACCGGACGACACCAGCTTGAGCGTCGACCCCCTGTTCGCGGGTGTACCTCCCGCGGAGTGGGACTTGCGCCTCGCCACCGGGTCGCCGCTCATCGACGCTGGGGCACCCGAGTGCGTGGACGTGGATGGGACGCGGTGTGATTTGGGGGTGTTTGGCGGGCCGAACGGATCATGGCCCTGATTTTTCGTGCCGGTGCCGCGGCGGCGGTAGTGGAGCACCACCTCACCAGGGTGTAGCTCCACGCGCTCGACGAGCTGGCCGGGGGCACGGCGCTTCTCTTCCACGCTGCCGGCCGTCCAGGCGTCGAGCACGCCGCGCCGGCGAGGGACATCGCGTACACGAGGCGGCCGCGCCGTATCGACGTGCAGAACCCCGTCCCTGGCGACGTACCCGTGGTGCGCCGGAGGAGGTCGGAGGGGGCTTGCGGTCCCGCAGGTGGGGGCGTATCGTCGAGGCGTGAGTCGCGAGGACTTGGTTCGAATTTCCTATCCGCAGCTCGCGCTGAGGTCGTGATGCCGCCCCGCGTGGACCCGACGCTGCGCTTCTACGAGGAGGTCCTCGGCCTTTCCTACCTCCACTACGGGATGTGGGAGGGAGATCCCGCCACCCTCGAGGGGCTGCGCGCCGCGCAGGAGCGCTACGCCGAGCGCCTCGCCGCGTGGATCCCCGACGGGGTCCGGACGGTGCTCGACGTGGGGTGCGGCACGGGGGGCAACGCGATGCTCTTGACCGCCCGCGGCTACTCGGTCGAGGGCCTCTCGCCCGACCCGTTCCAGCAGGAGCGCTTCACGACGCGGACGGGCCTCCCGTTCCACCTGTCACGCTTCGAGGACTTCGAGCCCTCGCGCACCTGGCAACTCGTGCTGATGAGCGAGTCGTGCCAATACATCCGGATCTCGAGGCTCTTCGACGCGGTGCGACGCGCGGCTCCGGGCGGCTGGCTCCTCGTGGCGGACTACTTCGTGAACGCGAAAGGGGAGGGGCCCCTCGAGCGGAGCGGGCACGTGCTCGACGGCTTCCGTGCGCGCGCGAGCCGCGACGGCTTTTACATCGAGCGCGAAGAGGACATCACCGAGGCCGTGCTCCCAACGCTGGTACTCGCGAAGGGGTGGATCGACCGGTACGCGCGGCCCGCCGTTCGCCTCGTGTCGGACACCCTCGGGGCGCGCTACCCTTGGACGCTCGCGGTGCTGCGGTGGATGTTGCGGAGGCGGCTGGCGTCCATCGCGGAGCAGGCGGTGCTGGTCGACGGCGAGGCGTTCCGGGCGGTGAAGAGCTACCGGATGTTCCTCATCCGGGTGCCGTGATGGATGAGCGGTCCGGCGCCTCGGGCAGGGCGATGCCGCCGGCCGTGGCGCCCACGTGCCAGTGGGTGGCCTCGTAGCGGTAGCTCAACACCGGGTGCAGACGGAACGCGTCGCTCACGTCCCCCTTCAACAGCGCCAGCACGGGGCGTGGCCCACGCTCGGTTCGTGAAACTGCGCCGCATCGCGCTCGCGAACCTCGCGCTGGTCGGACCGCGCACGGTCCAGGTTGCCGCGGGCGGTGGTAGCGCGACGGGACGAGGAGGCGCAGCGAAGAGAGCTGGCTACGGCTCGACCACGAGCGTCGCGGTGTCGGCGTACGTCGGCTCGCCGGGCACCTCGAGGAACGCGACGAGCGTGTAGGTCCCGGCGCCCATTCCGGTCGTGTCGAGCTGCCCGAGCAGCCCGGAACGCACGTCAGGGTCGCTCGTCACGGCGATCGGCACCGGCTCGCCCGACCCTTCGGCGAGCCAGGCGAGGGTGAGCACGGCGCCCTCGAGCGTCGGGTCGGCGGTCTCGACGAAGGCGTCGCCCTCCAAGTCGACGACGTCGCCCTCCGAGACCGGCCCGGGCAGGTCCTCCAGGCGGACCGCGATCACGGCACCCTGGTCGTCGGCCGTGACGGTCGCCGTGGCGGAGGGATTGTAGGGGTTGCAGACGTCCGCGGAGACGCAGAAGGGCGAGCAGGCGTCGTGGCAGACGTTGTCCCGGAGCGCGGTGCCTACGAGCACCAGCCGGGCCTCGTCCTCGGCGTGCACGAGCGAGCCCCACACGCTCGAGTCGACCACGACCAGGCGCGAGTCGGCCGCAGCGAGCACGACCTGCGAGTTGATCACGCTCGAGCGCACGGTCATCTCCGCGCCTTGCCCCATCGTCGTGAGGACGGCCCACTGCAGGACGCTCGCGTCGACCTCGACCCGCGCTTCCTCCAACGCGCCGAGCTCGTTGATCGTCGAGTCCGAGATGTACACGACCCCCGGATCGGCGACGCTGGAGTTCGAGACGTAGACCTGCCAGGCCACGGGCGAGAGCATCACATTGTCGAGTTCGAGCACCCGACCTTGGCTCGAGAAGGTCTCGGTGACCGTTCCGAGCGGCAGGCCCACGATTGTTTCGTCGGTCGTCACTTCGGCGAGGTAGTAGCCGATCGTCACGTCGCGCTCGTTGTCGCGGATCGTGAGGTCCGACATCGGCAAGGACATCACGTTGACGCCGGCGTAGGCGTCGGCGATGTCGACCTGGTACTCGATGCCGGTCGCGCCCTCGGTCTCGCGCCCGAAGGACCAGGTCGCCGGGAGCGCGGGCAAGGCGTCGAGCGTAGCGACGGAGCCCGGGACGAAGAACAGCCAGATGCCGGTGTACGAGCCCTGGCCGGAGATGCGCACGGTGCTCTGCTCCAAGGGGTAGATCTCGGTCGGGACGTGTGCGGCCTCCGTCGCTTCGAGGGCCGCCTCCCCATCCAGGCTCGCGAGCAGCCAGTTCTCCTGCTCGTCGAGCTCGACGTTCTCCAGCTCGAAGGCAGAGCGGTCGTGCCCTGCGTAGGACATCGTGAGGTTGCCCGTGGCGTCGATTGCGCGCGTGAAGAGCGCCAGGTCTGACCACTCGACGCGAGCGTCGTCCGAGGCGGCGATCTCGTGCTCGAAGTAGGCCTGCTGCACGAAGCGCAAGGTACCCCCGCTCATCGCGAAGACCGCGTCGTCCTCGAGCAGGAGGTCGCCGTCGAGGTCGAGGTCAGCCCCGTCGACCTCGAAGCGCGCACTGCCCGAGAGGAGCACGTCGCCTTGGATCGAGCAGTCCTCGACGAGCCGGAGCGTGCCCTCGTCGACCTCGAGCCCGTCGGTCGGGCAGTCTCCCGGGGGCTCGGCGGGCCCCGTGCCGAGCCCGCTGTCCGGGTCGGAGTCGGCCCCGGGCTTCGGTTCGGACCCGCAGGCCAGGAGCAGGACGGGAAGGAGGGCGAGGGGCGCCGCCGTCATGACTTGCCTCCGGTGCGAGGGTTGGACCCCGGGCTCGCGGTGGAGGTGCTCAGCTGCGAGTGGGCGGCCATGGTGGACTCCGGGCTCGCCGGAGAATATCACCTTTCTCCAGGTGGAATTATCCGCACGGCGGACGTGACCGTCAACGGCGCCGCAGGGGTGTCCTTCGGCACCTCGCCACCGGGTCGCCGCTCATCGACGCTGGGGCACCCGAGTGCGTGGGCGTGGATGGGACGCGGTGTGATTTGGAGGTGTTCGGGGGGGCCGAACGAGGCATGGGGGCAGCCCGGGCAGGACCTCGGCGTTGTCGCCGTGCAGGATCTCGACGAGCACGGCGCCGGCTTTCCCGTGTCCCGGGCGGCTGGTTACGGAACGGGAGCGGAGGCTCGAAGTGCTCCCCTACCTCGTCGTGCTCGGCGTCGCCCAGGACGGTGGCCACCCGCAGCCCGGCTGCACGCGCGCCTGCTGCCGCCCCGGCGTCACCCCGCACCTTCCCACCTCCGTCGCGATCGTCGACCCCGACACGCGCCAGCGCTGGCTCCTCGACGCCACCCCGGCGCTCCCCGAGCAACTCGCGCGCCTGGACCGCTCCTCCCCCGGCACGCTCGACGGCGTCCTCCTCACCCACGCCCACGTCGGTCACTACCTGGGCTTGGCCTGGCTCGGGCGCGAGGCGATGGGCACCCGCGGGCTGCCGCTCTACGTGCAGCCGCGCATGTCGAGCTTCCTGGAGAAGAACGGACCGTGGAGCCAGCTCGTCGCGCTCGGGAACGTGCGGCTGGTGGTCGGCGAGCGGGTGCAGCTCAACGAGCGGCTCTCGGCGCGGGCGATCGTCGTCCCCCACCGCGACGAGTTCTCCGAGACCGTCGCGTGGCACGTGCAGGGGCCGAGCCGGGCCGCGCTCTACCTGCCCGACATTGACAGCCTCGAGCGCTGGGGCACGCGCATCGAGGACGCGCTCGCGACGGTGGACGTCGCCTGGCTCGACGGCACCTTCTGGGCCGACGGCGAGCTGGGGCGCGACATGAGCGAGATCCCGCACCCGCGGATCTCCCAGACGATGGCGCGGCTCGCGCCGCTGGCCCCCGCGGAGCGCGCCAAGGTGCGCTTCATCCACCTCAACCACACCAACCCGGCGTTGGATGCTCGCTCGCCCGAGCGCGCGGCCGTCGAGCAGGCAGGATTCCGCGTGGCGGAGGAGGGTGAGCGGGTCGAGCTGTGACGCCCGCGGCCCGGGATGGCGCCACCCATGGGTGGCTAGCGTGGAGGTGCGGCGGAGTTTTCCGGCGACCTGGACCACCCTTGCCGCATCCTGGCGGTGCTCCAAGACAAGGGCGGACTCCTGGAAAGCGCGATCTCCGAGCTTCACTGCTCCGACCTGCGAAGGCCAGCAGCAGCCACCAAGCCGCGCCCCCCGCCCTCTTCGTGCGTGGCCGTTGACAGCCCGACCCCGCTTTTTTTTCCACCCACGATGGCACGGAGCGTTCATCCTCGCTAATCTCCGAGGACTTATTCGACGCCAAGAAAACGCAGAGGCCGGCCGCGACGGCGGCACCACAGGAGGACGTAATGACCGACACCCGCTCCGCCCGCGAGCGGATGCGCATGGGCCGGACCGCCGTGCAGGTGGGGCTGGATCGCGCCAATCTGCTCGAAGCCTGGATCGACCGGGTGCCGACCGTGGCGCACCTGCCCGGTGGACAACCGTGCAATTTCGGGGCGGATCTGGCGGCGGACACGAGCGAGCTCACGTGGAAGGCGTGGGGAGAGGCGAGCGGGATGCTGAAGCAGTTCAGCGAGTTCCTGGACCTCGTGGGGGCGCCGGCGGTGCACAAGGAGCGCCTGCTCGCCCAGCACCGGCGATTGCAGCCCAAGGTCGCGGGATCGTTCATCGAAGCGCGTTCGGACGGGGCCGACCTGGGCTGGTTCGTGGTCGATCCGCTGCCGCTGGAAGCCGCGGTGGCGGAGGCGGATCCGTCGCGGTCGCTGGACGCCTTTGCCTCGTGGGCGCGCGAGACGGGGATTCTGCAAGTCCAGGGCATCGGTCGCTCGGTCGGCGGCGGCATGACCCGGCTGGCGGCGATGCTGCCGGGCGGCGACGCGGTCGAGCGGCACGGTGCGCTGGCCAAGGCGCTCGGTGTGCGGCAACTGGGCGACGGTGCGGCGGCGTTGGTGCGCGGGCAAGCGGGCGCCGTCGGCATCACGTTGGCGCTGGGGCTGCCGCGTAGCGCCGATGACGCCGGCGTGGCCGATTTCGGCGTGGTCCTCGCGCAACCCGACGCGCGCGCGGTGGTCGAGTTGCTGATGTTGGCGGGGCTGGGGACGGACGCGACCCTGGCGCGGTTCGAGGGGTTCCTGGGCGTCGACGGGGCGGTGGCGGTGGTGGTCGGTGCGCGCGGCGGGAAGCTGGTGCCGGTGTTCAAATACGCGGCTGGCACGGATCGAGTCGGGCCGCTCTAACTTGCCGCGGAGACCCTCCGCGGGCGCAGCGAGGCCCACCAGCATCGCCTTCTCCCTCTGCGGCGGCATCGTCGTCTACGAGCCCAATGACACCTACCCGACGCGACGATTGCCAACGGCCGTTCGAGGCTGCACGGAGGGCACGGGAGGAGGTCGGATGTAACAGATCCATCGGCTGTCCACCCTCGCGAGCAAATGGAGGCAAGTAAGGTTCAGCCTGCAGGGTTTAGGTAGACCATGGCAGGTGGCCCCGAAAAAACTTTAATGACGCCACATTCAGGTATTGAAAAGTGATTTTTCGTTCGGAGTTGCTTTGCGATCTCATCAAAAAGAGCTGACGATATTTCTATTTCCACAGTGGAGGAATTGTGATTAGCATCAAGGCCTCTGGAGGCCAGTCTTGCTGCTTCTTGTATTTGTGTCTCATTAAAATCAGTACCGGCAGCCTCGTGAAAAACGGCAGTAAAAAGTTCGATGGAAATAAAAAAATATCTGTGAGTCCTCCCGCCTGCCATTGGTAAATCCTCTCCCGTCCTGGGGTTTCTCCCCTGAACTCCTCCCGTGCGACGGATGATAAAATTCCCAAGACTGGTTTTTACGCAGTCATGCTTGGCACTCAGTTCGGCCAGACTAGTTGCAAAGGAGTCGAACTCATTTGCGATCTTTTCAGTCATGGGCCTCTGCGTAGAACTCGAAATGCATGTAGCGATTGCACAGTGTGCTTGAAATTTGATTGAAGTTGCAATCGGATATCAACAAGACACTGTACTGTCGACGGCGCGCGGCGCGCGGCGCGCGGCGCGAGGGTGGTGGTTCGAATTTCCTGTCCGCGGCCCCGGCGATGCCCGCGGGCCTCGAGCACGCGGAGGTGCGCATCACGACCGACGCGCCGCCCCCTGCCCCGACTTTCCGTCCACTCGTACGGGGTGCGCGGGTGGGGGCGCGTCGGCGAGCTCCTCGGGCTGGGCAAGGACGACCCTTCAAGGCGGGCGCGAGGGCGCCGCCGCGAACCGGGCATGGGCGGGCCCTCGGAGCCAGTGTGCTCCCACCAGGACACACGCCCGCGCTCCGCGTCAGCGCGGGGTCGCCTGTCGCTGCGCCACCGCGTCGGGCCGGGCGCGGACCCGCACGTCCACGATCTCGCCAGCGCGTGTCGCTCCGCTCGTGTCGCGCCACGAGATCGCGGCGCGCTCGCGCTCGCAGTTCCCGTCGCCGTCGCATCGCGGCTGGTCCACCCCGTCGATGGAGATGCTCACCACGCCCAGCGCCGCGAGCCCGGCGAGCTCCGCAGGCGCGGAGACGCCGTCTCCGTCGATGTCCGTCCAGGCGAGGAGCTTGGCGAACGCCGGGTCGGCGGCGGTGATGGCGCGGTCGCCGTCGCCGTCGAGCGGCGCGAGGGCGGCGAAGCCGTTCGGGGCCGCGCCCGCCCCGAGCGGGGTCGAGGATCCGAAGAGCTCGGCGCCGTCGGTGATGCGGCCGTCGCCGTCGCGATCCAGCGCCAGCCAGGGCGTGGCCGCCGTCGGCCAGTCCCAGCGCGTCGCCACGCCCGGCACGAGCGGGAAGCGGTGCGAGACGGCGGAGAACCGTACGGGCCCGGGCTCGAGGACGAGCACGAGCGGCGTCGTACACGTGTAGATGGTCCCGTCGGAGTTGCGGCACGTGAAGCTGGGGTAGCCGTCGCCGTCGGGGTCCTCGAGCGTGATGTTCCCGTCGCAGCGGTCGTCCACCCAGTCGTAGAGGTAGTCGTACCAGATGTTCGGGTACTCGGGGTTGCGCCGATTGCACCACGCCCAGAACTTCTCCTCCGAGCATCCGTTCTCGTTGTCCTCCGGCGAGCAACGGTCGCCGTAGCCGAGGTCGCCGTTGCAGTCGTCGCCTTCGGTCTCCTCGCAGACCTCCGCCTCGATCTCCGCGTAGGGATCTTCGTTGTCGTCGCTGGGCTCCCCCGTGTCGGGCCCGCCGCCGCCGCCGCCGCCGGTGTCGCCGCCGCCGCCGCCGCCGGTGTCG